>NZ_JBTLRM010000002.1:177733-257166 GCF_054482755.1 Roseivivax sp. CAU 1761 | reverse complement strand
CCCCCCTCCCCCCCCCCCCCCCCCCCCCCCCCCCCCCCCCCCCCCCCCCCCCCCCCCCCCCCCCCCCCCCCCCCCCCCCCCCCCCCCCCCCCCCCCCCCCCCCCCCCCCCCCCCCCCCCCCCCGCGCCGTCAACCAAGCGCCTGGGAGGCCAGCGCGAAGCTTGTCGGCGCTGTGCCGGCACGTGCGGGGGCGTCGCCGTGATGCATGACCACGCCGCCGCCGGCGGGGGCGAGGCCGCAATCCTCGAGGAAGCCTTGCAGCCCGGCCTCCTCGGGGGTGTCGATGCGCAGGAAGGCGCCGGGATGGCGCGCCACATGCGCCGCGATCAGCCGCCGGGCCGCCTCCGCCGACGGGGCGATCACCGGGCCGATGACCCGGCCGCGGCCGAAGCCGCGGCACCAGGCGGCCCCGGTGATCCCTGCCGTCCCGCGCAGCACGACGACGTCGGCCACCTTCGTCAGCCGGTCGATCAGCGCAATGCGGTCGGCGCCGAAGGCCGCGCGGTCGAGCGCCGCCAGCGCCGCTGCGTCTGCCGGCCGCGCGGGCTCCACCCCCTCGGGGGCGGCCACCTCCGCCGCCACGCCTTGCTGCTGGAGGATGCGCCCGACCTCGCGGAAGCCCATCTTGCGGTAGAGCGGCAGGCCCGATTGCGTCGCCACCAGCCGCATCTGCCGGTCCCCGGCCAGCGCCATGATCTCGGCCATCAAACGGCGGCCAAGGCCGCGCCCGCGCATCGCCTGCGCCACGATGATCATGTTCAGGCAGGCCACCGCGTCGCCGTAGGCGGTGCAGAAGGCGGTGCCGACGAGACGCCCCTCGCAGTCCGCGGCGCGGCCCTCGGAGAGGTCCATGATCAGCTGCCAGTCCTCGGCGCGGTGCGGCCAGGATTCCGCCGCCGAGAGTGCCACGGCATCGGCCAGATGCGCCGCGCCGAAGCGCGCGAGCGTCACGGGGGCGACCGTCTGTTTCATCTTCCGCGGGCTCCTCATCCGGATCGTGTCCCCCGCAGGGTAGCGCCGCGCCGGAAGCATAGGATGCCGAGCACCCGCCGCAGGGCGCCGGATCGGGCCGTCATGGCGCGGCACACCGCAGGTTATGCCTGCGCCGGGACCCCGGCCCCGGCCAGCATCCGGGCGAGCCGGCGCACCATGGCCTCGGCCTCGGCCAGCTCGGCCCGGGTGATGTATTCCTCGGGCTTGTGGGCCCGCGCGATGTCGCCGGGGCCGCTGACCACCGCCGGCACGCCGGCCTGCTGGAACAGCCCCGCCTCGGTGCCGAAGCTCACCGCCGCCGCCGGCGCGCGTCCCGACAGCCGCTCCGCCAGCGCCGCCAGGGAATGGCCGGGATCGAGCCCCAGCGCCGGGTAGGCGGCCAGCACCTTCACCGCCACGCCCGCCACCGCGGCGGCGTCGCGCACCGGCGCCAGAACCTCCAGCGGATCCGCCCCCGGCAGCACCCGCGCCTCGATCTGCGCCTCGGCGGCCTCGGGCAGGATGTTGAGCGCCTCGCCGCCTCGGACGGTGCCGACCTGCAGCGTATGATAAGGCGGCGCGAAGGCGGCGTCGAAGGGCCCCTCCGCCGCCAGCCGCGCCGCCTCCGCCACCGCTGCGCCAAGCGCCGGCAGCAGCGCGTGGATGGCGTTGGCGCCGAGGTCGGGGCGCGAGCTGTGCCCGGCCACCCCCGTGGCGGCGAGCCGCAGCGCCGCCTTGCCCTTGTGGCGCAGCACCGGCGCGAGGCCCGTCGGCTCGCCGATGATCGCCCCCGCGGGGGGCGCGCAGAGCCCCCCCAGCGCCGCCAGCAGATGCGGCACGCCGCGGCAGCCGGCCTCCTCGTCGTAGGACAGCGCGACATGCAACGGCGCGCTGAGCGCGCCGGTGTCCAGATCCGCCACCCCCGCCAGCACCGCCGCCACGAAGCCCTTCATGTCGACCGCGCCGCGGCCGATCAGCCGGTCGCCGTCGCGGCGCAGCACGAAGGGGTCGCCGCGCCAGCCCGGCTCCTCCGCCGGCACCACGTCGAGATGGCCCGAGAGAATGTAGCCCGGCCTCTCCCCCGGCCCGAAGCTGGCGAAGAGGTTCGACCGGTCGCCCTCCGGCCCCGGCAGCACGGCGACCCGCGCCCCCAGCCCCTCGAGGTAGTCCGCCACCCAGTCCACCAGCGCGCCGTTGGGACGGCCGGCCACGCTGGCGAAGCCCACCAGGCGGGCGAGGATCTCTTCGGCGTCCAAATGTCGCGGTCATGGCGGACCCTACTGTCATGCGGGCCGTGGGCCGGCCCTTGGCGGCAGCCTAGCCCGCGGCCCGGCCCGGCTTGAACCGCTCCGCCCGCCCGGCACCGGTATCACCTGCCGAAGCCGCCGCGGCTTTCGACACTTTCTGCCGGCGCGCCCGGCAAAGGAACCGGCTGGCGCCCGCCCGCGGCTCCTATCCTGACCGGGCAGGCGCCGCCCCCGGGCGGCGCGACCCGGCAAAGAGGCACGAGGCCCGACATGAACTCCCCCCGCCCGAAATACGTCACCTTCGACTGCTACGGCACGCTGACCCATTTCCAGATGGCCGAGACCGCCACCGCCATCTACGGGCCCCGCCTCGACGCCCCGACGCTGGCGGAATTCATCCGCAACTTCGCCGCCTACCGGCTGGACGAGATCATGGGCGACTGGAAGCCCTATGACGAGGTGCTGATGCGCGCGGTGGAGCGCACCTGCAAGCGCCGCGGCGTGGCCTTCGACGAGGCCGACGGCCGCGCCTTCTACGACGCGGTGCCAAGCTGGGGCCCGCACCCGGACGTGCCCGAGGGGCTTGCCAAGGTGGCCGAGGAGATCCCGCTGGTGGTCCTGTCGAACGCCATGGACAGCCAGATCATGTCGAATGTCGACAAGCTCGGCGCGCCCTTCGCGCATGTCTTCACCGCGCAGCAGGCCAACGCCTACAAGCCGCGCTTCCAGGCCTTCGAATACATGTTCGACATGCTGGGCTGCGGGCCCGAGGACGTGCTGCACTGCTCCTCGTCGTTCCGCTACGACCTGATGTCGGCGCACGACCTCGGCATCGTCAACAAGGTCTGGGTCAACCGCGGCCACGAGCCCGCCAACCCCTATTACGGCTATACCGAGATCGCCGACATCCGCGGCCTGCCCGGTGTGGTCGGGCTCTGAGCCGTGGAACTGCGGTCTTACTGGCACGCCACCATGCCGGACTTCACCGGCGCCGAGGCCGGCCCCGTGGCCGGGCGGTTCGACGTCGCGGTGATCGGCGCGGGCTTCACCGGCCTCTCGGCCGCGCGGGCGCTGGCCAGGGCGGGCGCCCGCGTCGCGGTGCTGGAGGCGCGGCACGTGGGCTTCGGCGCCTCGGGGCGCAACGGCGGGCATCTGAACAACGGGCTGGCGCACAGCTACCTCGCCGCGAAGGAACATCTGGGGGCGGAGCGTGCCGGCGCGCTCTACCGCCTGTTCGACGCCTCCATCGACCGGATCGAGGCCCTCGTGGCCGAGGAGGGCATCGCCTGCGACTTCCGCCGCGCCGGCAAGCTGAAGCTGGCCTCGAAGCCCGGCCATGTCGCCGCCCTGACCCGGAACTTCGAGGCGCTGCACGCCGAGGTCGACCCCGACACCGCGATGCTTACCGCCTCCGAGCTGCGGGACGAGGTCGGCAGCACCGCCTTTCACGGCGCCATGCTGTCGAAGAAGAGCGCGATGATGCATATGGGGCAGTACGTCGTCGGTCTGGCCGAGGCGGGCGTCCGCCACGGCGCCACGCTCTGGGAAGGAGCCCCGGTGACGGCGCGCGCGCGCTCGGGCCGTGGCTGGGCGCTGACCACGCCGCGCGGCACCCTCACCGCCGAGCGGGTGATCCTCGCCACCAACGCCCACACCTCCGGACCCTTCGGCCATTTCCGCCGCCGCGTGGTCCCGGTGGGCAGCTTCCTGATCGCCACCCGGCCGCTGACGCCCGAGGAAGTCTCGCGCACCCTGCCCGGCAACCGCACCTGCGTGACCAGCCTGAACGTCGGCAACTATTTCCGCCTGTCGCCCGACAACCGGCTGATCTTCGGCGGCCGGGCACGCTTCTCCGCGGTCAGCGACGCGCGCTCCGACAGCCGCTCCGGGGCCATCCTGCGCCGCGCCATGGCCGCGCTCTTCCCGCATCTCGCCGAGGTCGAGATCGACTATTGCTGGGGCGGGCTGGTCGGCATGACCCGCGACCGCTTCCCCCGCATCGGGGAGGCCGACGGCGTCTCCTACGCCATGGGCTATTCCGGCCATGGCGCGCAGCTCTCGACGCTGCAGGGCGGCGTGCTGGCCGAGCGCGCGCTGGGACGCGCGGCGCCGACCCCGCTCGACGGGCTCGACTGGCCGGCGGTGCCGGGGCATTTCGGCCAGCCGTGGTTCCTGCCGGCGGTGGGGCTCTATTACCGGCTGCTGGACCGGCTGGGCTGAGGCGCGGCCGCCTCAGAGGTCGATCAGCACCGATTTCTGCCGCCGGTTGGCGCGGTAGGCCTCGCGCCCGAGATCCTTGCCGATGCCCGACCCCTTGAAGCCGCCGGTGGGCATGATGTGGTCGGTCGAGCGGCCGTAGCGGTTGACCCAGACGGTCCCCGCCCCGATCGCCCGCGACATCCGCACCGCGCGGCCCAGATCGCGTGTGTAGACCCCGGCGCAGAGCCCGTAATCGGGGTGATCGGCGCGCGCCGCCGCCTCCTCCTCGGTCTCGAAGGTCTCCACCGTCAGCACCGGGCCGAAGATCTCCTCGCGCAGCGCGGGGCAGTCGGGCGCCACGTTCCGCAGCACCGTGGGCCGGTAGAAATACCCCGGCGCGTTGAAGCGCGCGCCGCCGGTCATCACTTCGGCGCCGGCCGCCCGCGCGGCGTTCACGATGCGCTCGATCCGGGCGATCTGGCGCTCCGAGATGATCGGCGAATAGGCCGAGGCGGCGTCCCATGTCGGCCCCGGCCGCAACGGCTCCAGCCGCGCCAGCACCGCCTCGGTGAACCGCTCCGCGATCGCCGCCTCGACCAGGAGCCGCGAGCCGGCGACGCAGACCTGCCCGGCATTGTTGGTGAAGCCGCGCGCCACGCACTCCGCCGCGCGGTCCAGATCGGCGTCCGCAAAGACCACCTGCGGGCTCTTGCCGCCAAGCTCCAGCGTCATCGGCTTGATGCCGGCGCGCGCGACATTCTGCATGATGGCGGATCCCGCCGCCGAGGACCCGGTGAAGGAGACCTTGGCCACGCCGGGATGGCCGACCAGCGCCGCCCCGGTGCCCGGCCCGTCGCCCAGCACCACGTTGACGAGGCCCGGCGGCAGCCCCGCCTCCTCCGCCAGTTCCACCAGCCGCAGGGTCGAGAAGGGCGTCATCTCCGAGGGTTTCAGCACCACCGCGTTGCCCGCCGCCAGCGCCGGGCCGAGCTTCCAGCCGGCCATCGACAGGGGCACGTTCCACGGTGCGATGGCGCCCACCACGCCGTAGGGCTCGTCGGCGATCAGGCCCAGCCGGTCATCGCCGGTGGGCGCCAGCGTGCCGCCTTCCTTGTCGGCGAACTCCGCGAAGAACCGGATCTGCTCGGCGGTGACCGCCACGTCGCCGGCCCGCGCCTGCGCCACCGGCCGGGTCGAGGGCACCGCCTCGACCCGCGCCAGCTCATCGGCCTGGGCCTCGATCCGGTCGGCCCAGGCGTGCAACACGCGCAGCCGCTCGCGCGGGGCGACCCGGCCCCAGCCCGAACGCTCCCAGGCCGTGCGGGCGGTCTCCACCGCCTCGTCCACGAGGTCCGCCCCGGCCAAGGGGCAGCCGGCAATCGCCACGCCGTCCGAGGGGCGGCGGATCTCCAGTTCCGGCGCGGCGGGGCGGAGGCGGCCGCCGATCCGGTGCCCTACGGGCAGGTCCACGCGGGCGGGATCGAAACTTGCGGTCATGGCGCGGCGCCTCCGGCTGGCTCGGTGAGTTGTGCCCAGTCTGCCCCGACCGACGCAGCGCGGGGCGGCCAAGTGACCGCCCCGCGCCAAAGATCATGTCGTTTCGCCCCCGGGCGGCCGGGCGATCCTGCCGCCCGGCTCAGACCACCACGCGGGCTTGCCGTCCCGGCTCCTCGGCCTCCTCGGAGGCCAGATCCTCGAGGATCGGGCAATCCGGCCGGTGATCCCCGGCGCAGGCCTCGACCAGATGCGAGAGCGTGTCGCGCATGGCGTTCAGCTGGGCGATCTTCTCCTCGATGCGGGTCAGGTGCTCGCGCGCGATCTGGCGCACCTCGGCATTGTCGCGCCGCTCGTCCTCGTAAAGCGCCATCAGCGTGCGGCAATCCTCGATGGTGAAGCCGAGGGCCCGCGCCCGCCCGAGAAAGGCCAGCTTGTGCAGGTCGCTGTCGCGAAACGCGCGGTAGCCGTTGTCGCTGCGCAGCGGCCGGATCAGGCCGATCTCCTCGTAATAGCGGATGGTCTTGGTGGGCAGGCCCGAGCGGCGGGCGACGTCTCCGATGTTCATGGCACTCCCTCCTGTCATTCCGCCGGCGCCACCGCGGCCGCGCCGCGGGGCGCGGCCGGTGCGGGCGCGCGGCCCTCGTCCATCGCCGGGGCGATCCGGCGCAGGCGCAGCGCGTTGGTGAGCACGAAGACCGAGGACAGCGCCATGGCGCCCGCCGCCAGCATCGGCGACAGCAGCACCCCGAAGGCCGGGTAGAGCACGCCCGCCGCCACCGGCACCAAAGCGGTGTTGTAGCCGAAGGCCCAGAACAGGTTCTGGCGGATGTTGCGCATGGTCCGGCGCGACACCTCGAAGGCGTTGACCACGCCGCGCAGGTCGCCCGACATCAGCACCACGTCGGCGCTTTCGATGGCGACATCGGTGCCGGTGCCGATGGCGATGCCGACATCGGCATGGGCCAGCGCCGGGGCATCGTTGATGCCGTCGCCGACGAAGGCGATGGTGCCGCCGCCCTGGCGCAGCTCCTCGAGCGCGGCCACCTTGCCGTCGGGCAGCACGCCCGCGACGACGTGGTCGATGCCGGTCTCGCGCGCGATGGCCTGGGCCGTCTCGCGCTTGTCGCCGGTGATCATCGCCACCTTCAGTCCTTGGGCGTGCAGCGCCGCGATGGCGGCGCGGCTGGCGGGCTTCACCGGGTCGGCCACGCCGATCACCGCGGCGATGCGTCCGTCGATGGCGGCGTAGAGCGCGGTGCGGCCGCGGGTCGCGAGCGCGGTCTCGGTCGCCGCCAGCGCGCCGGTGTCGATGCCCTCGCGCACCATGAAACGGTCGGCGCCCACCAGCACCTCGCTGCCCTCGACAGTGGCGCGCACACCGTAGCCGGTGACCGAGGCGAAGCCCTCGGCGCGGGCGCGCGGCGCGCCCTCGGCGCGGGCGGCGCGCAGGATGGCCTCGGCGATCGGGTGCTCGGAGAGCTCCTCCACCGCCGCGATGCGCGAAAGCGCGGTCGCGCGCTCAACGCCCTCGGCCAGCACGAGGTCGGTCAGCTCGGGCCGGCCTTCGGTCACCGTGCCGGTCTTGTCGAGCGCCACCACCGCGACCGAGGACAGCTGCTGCAGCGCGTCGCCCTTGCGGAACAGCACGCCCATCTCGGCGGCGCGGCCGGTGCCCACCATGATCGAGGTCGGGGTGGCGAGCCCCATGGCGCAGGGGCAGGCGATGATCAGCACCGACACGCCCGCGACCAGCGCCAGCGTCACCGCCGGCGACGGCCCGAAGACCAGCCAGACCAGCACGGTCAGCGCCGCCACCGCCATCACCGCCGGCACGAACCACAGCGTGATGCGGTCGACGAGGCCCTGGATCGGAAGTTTCGCGCCCTGGGCTTCCTCGACCATGCGGATGATCTGCGCCAGCGTGGTGTCGGCGCCGACGCGGGTGGCGCGGAAGTGCAGGCTGCCGGCGCCGTTCACGGTGCCGCCGGTGACGGCGGCGCCGGCGGTCTTCTCGACCGGCACCGGCTCGCCGGTGAGCATGCTTTCGTCGACCCGGCTGGTGCCCTCCATCACCTCGCCGTCGACGGCGATGCGCTCGCCCGGGCGGACCACGACGATGTCGCCCTGCCGCAGATCCTCCACCGCGATCTCGACGCCCTCGCCGTCGCGGAGCACGCGGGCGGTGCGGGCCTGCAGGCCCAGCAGCTTCTGGATCGCGGCGCCGGTGCGGCCCTTGGCCCGCGCCTCGAGGAAGCGGCCGAGCAGGATCAGCACCACGATCACCGCCGCGGCCTCGAAATAGACCGCGCGCACGGCGTCGGGCAACAGCGACGGCAGGAAGGTCGCCACGACGGAGTAGAGCCAGGCCGCGCCGGTGCCCACCGCGACGAGGCTGTTCATGTCGGGCGCGCCCTTGAGCAGCGCCGGAAAGCCCTTGAGGTAGAACATCCGCCCCGGCCCGGCGAGCACGAGGGTGGTGAACACGAATTGCAGCAGCCAGCTGGTCTGCTGGCCGAGGGTCATGGCGATCCAGTGGTGGAAGGCCGGGACGAGGTGGCCGCCCATCTCGAGCACGAAGACCGGCAGCGCGAGCGCCGCGGCAAGCGCGGTGTTGCGGGCGAGCGCCCGCGCCTCCTCTTCCTTGCGGGCGCCGCGGTCGGCGCCGCTGCTGGCCTCGGCCACCCGGGCCGGGTAGCCGGCCCCGGCCGAGGCCGCGGCAAGCTCCGCGGGGGTCACCGCGCCCTCGGCATAGGTCACCGTTGCGGTCTCGGCGGCGAGGTTGACATTGACGTCCAGCACGCCCGGGACCGCCGCCAGCGCGCGGTCGACGCGGCCGACGCAGGAGGCGCAGGACATCTCCTCGACGCTCAGCGTCACGGTGGCCTGGCGCGCCGGGTAGCCGAGTTCTTCGAGCGCCGCCACGGCTTCGGCGACGCGCGCGGGCGCGTCGACGCGCATCCGGGCCGTCTCGGAGGCCAGGTTGACGGAAACGTCGTGGATGCCCGGGACCGCCGCGAGACCGCGGTCGACGCGGCCCACGCAGGAGGCGCAGGACATTCCCTCGACGGAGAGTGTCAGGGTTCGCTCAGACATGTTCGTTCTCCATGATCGGTCCGGGCAACAGGAGTCCGGGCAGCTGACATCCCAGATAAGGCCTCCAGTGACTGGAGGGTCAAGGGCCGAAGCCGGAGGAATTTTCACCGGCCGCGTTCCGGCTCCGGTGCCGCAACGAGCTCAGCCGGATTGCCCATGGACGGGCGCAATCGGCGCCGGGCACCGCCCGCCGCGCGGTCCAGGCGGGTCCCTCGGCCCCGGCTCCGATCCCCCTGCGCGGCCGCCGGGGGCGCCGGCGGTGACGGCACGCCCTGCCGTGGAGCCTCCCCGGAACGTCACGGCCTGCCGGGCGCGCGCCGCGAAGAAGCGCAAATGCGGCGCCGCGCAGGCTTCACTCGACCCACAGAGCCCCAGAGACGGAGACCGACATGCTCGCCCAGACCCTCGCCGCCCTCGACCGCGCCCATCTCGTCCACCCGGTGGTGCCGCTCCGGGCGCATGAACGCCGCGGCCCCACATTGCTGCATTCCGGCAAGGGCTGCTTCCTGACCGACAGCGACGGCCGTGAGTTGCTCGACGGCTTTGCCGGCCTCTGGTGCGTCAATGCCGGATACGGCCAGCAGAGCGTCATCGACGCCGCGACCGAGCAGATGGCCCGCCTGCCCTATGCCACCGGCTATTTCCACTACGGCAGCGAACCGGCGATCCGGCTGGCGGCGGAGCTCGCGGAACTGGCGCCGGGCCGGCTCGACCACGTCTTCTTCACCCTCGGCGGCTCCGACGCCGTCGACACGGTGATCAAGCTGGTGCGCTATTACTGGAACGCCCGCGGCGCGCCCGAGCGCAAGCACTTCATCGCGCTTGAGAACGGCTTTCACGGCACCTCCTCGACCGGCGCCGGGCTGACCGCGCTGCCGCTCTTTCACACCCATTTCGACCTGCCGGCGCCGTGGCAGCATCACATTCCGTCGCCCAACCCCTACCGCCATCCCGCCGGGCCGGACGGCGGCGCGATCATCGCCGCCTCGGTGCAGGCGCTGCGCGACAAGGTGGCCGAGATCGGGGCCGACAGGGTCGGCGCCTTCATCATGGAGCCGGTGCAGGGGTCGGGCGGCGTCATCGTGCCGCCCGCGGGCTTCGCCAAGGCGATGCAGACCGCCTGCCGCGCGCTCGGCATCCTGTTCATCGTCGACGAGGTGATCACCGCCTTCGGCCGCACCGGTCCGATGTTCGCCTGTGAACACGAGGGGCTGGAGCCCGATTTCCTGACCGTGGCCAAGGGCCTGACCTCGGGCTACGCGCCGATGGGCGCGGCGCTGATCGCCCGCGATGTCTACGAGGTGATCGCCGATGCGGTGCCCGACGGCACGCCGCTGGGCCACGGTTTCACCTATTCCGGCCACCCGGTCAGCGCCGCCGTGGCGCTTGCGGTGCTGAAGCTCTACCGCGGCGGGCTGATCGACAATTCCCGCGCCGTGGGCGGCTATTTCGAGCAAAGGCTGGCCGGGTTCCGCGACCACCCGCTGGTCGGCGACGTGCGCGCCAAGGGCCTTCTCGGCGGCATCGAACTGGTGCGCGACAAGTCCAGCAAGGCGAAATTCGCGCCCGAGAGCGGCATCGGGCCGAAGCTGGCCGAGGCCGGGGCGCGCCACGGCGTCATCTTCCGCGCCTTCGCCGACGGCACGCTGGGCTTCGCCCCGCCGATCTGCATCACAAAAGCAGAAATCGACCTGCTGATGGACCGGGTCGCCGCGACCCTGCACGACGTCGCGCCGGGTTGAAGGCGCGCCGCGCCGTCCGCCTGCATGGCCGGAACCGGCGCGGCCCCGACCAGGACGCTGCCCTTCGCGCCGCGCCGCGTGCCGTCAGATCCCGCCGATATGGAGGGTCTTCAGCTCGAGATATTCGTCGAGGCCGTGATGCGCGCCCTCGCGCCCCAGACCGCTTTCCTTGATGCCGCCGAAGGGCGCGACCTCGGTGGCGAAACCGCCCACATTGACGCAGACCATGCCAGCCTCGATCGCCTCGCCGGCCCGGAAGGCGCGGGCCAGATCGCGGGTATAGAGATAGGCCGCGAGACCGTAGGGCGTGTCGTTGGCCGCGGCGACGGCCTCGGCCTCGGTCTCGAAGCGGAAGACCGGCGCCACCGGGCCGAAGGTCTCCTCGTGGGCCAGCATCATCGCGCCGGTTACGCCGCTCAGCACCGTCGGCGCGAAGAACCGGCCCCCGGGCACCGCCACGCCGCCGGTTTCGACCTGCGCGCCCTTGGCCACCGCGTCCTCGACATGGGCGCGGATTTTGGCGATGGCGGCGTCGTTGATCATCGGGCCGATCTCGACCCCCTCGGCGAAGCCGTCGCCGACCCGGAGTGCCGCGGCGCGCTCGGCCAGCCGGGCGACGAAGGCGTCGTGGATGCCGGCCTGGACGTAGATGCGGTTGGCGCAGACGCAGGTCTGCCCGCCATTGCGGAACTTCGACGCCATGGCGCCCTCGACCGCGGCCTCCAGATCGGCGTCGTCGAAAACCAGGAACGGCGCGTTGCCGCCCAGCTCGCGGCTCAGCCGCTTCACCGTGTCGGCGCAGCGCGCCATCAGGATCTTGCCGACGCGGGTGGACCCGGTGAAGGAGAGCTTGCGCACCGCCGGGCTGGCGCAGAGCGTCGCGCCGATCGCGGCCGCATCGCCGGCCACGATGTTCAGCACCCCCGCCGGAAGGCCCGCACGCTCGGCCAGGACCCCGAGCGCCAGCGCCGAAAGCGGCGTCAGTTCCGACGGCTTGACGACGATGGTGCAACCCGCCGCCAGCGCCGGCGCGACCTTGCGGGTGATCATCGCGTTGGGGAAATTCCACGGCGTGATCGCGGCGCAGACGCCCACCGCCTGTTTCTGCACCAAGATGCGGCGGTCGGCGACCGGCGCCGGGATGGTCTCGCCATAGGCCCGACGGGCCTCTTCGGCGAACCATTTCACGAAAGAGGCGCCATAGGCGATCTCGCCCCGCGCCTCGGAGAGCGGCTTGCCCTGCTCCCGCGTCATCAACGCCGCGAGGTCGTCGGCATGCGCTTCGATCAGTGCGTGCCAGCGCTCCAGCACCTGCGCCCGGTCCGCCGCGGTGCGCGCCCGCCACTCGGGCAGCGCGGCCTCGGCGGCGGCGATGGCAGCGGCGGCCTCGGCCGCGCCGGCCTGCGGCAGGCGGGCGATGTCGGCGCCGGTAACGGGATCGCTCACCGCGAAGGTGGCGCCGGTCCCGGCCGCGACCCAGGCCGCGCCGATCAGCAGGCGGTCGCGCAGCAGGTCGGTCTCCGCCAGGGGCGGGCGCGGCGGGGTCAGGTCGCGGGGATGGCTGGTCATAGCGGTCTCTCCTTTTGCCGCAGAGCGTGCCACGGGCGCCGCGACAGACCCTGCGGCAGAGAGCGCCCCGCGCGGCAGGGCCGCGCGAAGACGGCCCCGATCCCGCCATCGCATGCCGCGGGCCCGGAGATCCGGGCGCATTTCCGCGGCGATCGGATGGGGGCCGTCCCTCCGGGGAAAGGCCGCCCCGCCCGCGCTCCGCTCAGTGCAACAGGCCGGCAAGCCTGCCGCGGATGATCGCCTCGGCCTCGGCGACGATGCGCGTGACCAGTGCTTCGCAGGTCGGGATGTCGGAGATCAGCCCCTGCACCTGCCCGGCCCAGACCAGCCCGGCCTCGAGATCGCCGGTCATCAGCGCCTCGCGCCCCTTGGCACCGGAGACGTAGGGCTGCACGTCCTCGAACGCGGCGCCGGGGCGCGCGCCGATCTCCACCACCAGATCCGAAACCGCGTTCTTCGCCACCCGGCCGGTGTTCCGGAAGCCGCGGAAGATCAGGTTGGTGTCGCGCTCGCCGTTCGCGACGAGGAAGTCCTTCACCGCCGTGTGGATCGGCGCCTCGACGGTGGCGCAGAACCGGGTGCCCATGTTGATGCCCTCGGCGCCGAGCGCCAAAGCCGCCGCCAGCCCGCGGCCGTCGCCGAAGCCGCCGGAGGCCAGCATCGGCACACTCACCCGGTCGGCCGCGGCCGGGATCAGCACCAGCCCGGGCACGTCGTCCTCGCCCGGATGGCCGGCGCATTCGAATCCGTCGATGGAAATTACGTCGACCCCCATGCGCTCGGCCGAGAGCGCGTGCCGCACCGAGGTGCATTTGTGCAGCACGGTGATGCCGTGGGCCTTGAACTCCTCGACATGCTCCTGCGGCCGGCCGCCGGCGGTCTCGACGATCTTGATGCCGGCTTCGATGATCGCCCGGCGATAGGCGGCATAGGGCGGCGGGTTGACCGAGGGCAGCACCGTCAGGTTCACGCCGAAGGGCTTGTCGGTCATCGCCCGGCAGCGTTCGATCTCGGCCGAGAGCGCCTCGGGCGTGGGCTGGGTCAGCGCGGTCAGGATGCCAAGCCCGCCGGCATTGGAGACCGCCGCCGCCGTCTCGGCGGTGCCGACCCACATCATGCCGCCCTGCACCACCGGGTGCTCGATGCCCAGCAGCTCGGTGATCTTCGTCCGGAGCGCCATCACACCGCTTCCAGGATGGTGACATTGGCGATGCCGCCGCCCTCGCACATGGTCTGCAGCCCGTAGCGCTTGCCGCGGGCCTTCAGCGCATGCACCAGCGTGGTCATCAGCTTGGCCCCCGAGGCGCCCAGCGGGTGGCCGAGCGCGATGGCGCCGCCGTTGACGTTGAGCCGCGCAGGATCGGCCCCGGTCTCCTTCAACCAGGCCAGCGGGATCGGCGCGAAGGCCTCGTTGACCTCGAAGAGGTCGATGTCGCCGATCGACAGGCCGGCGCGCTCCAGCGCCTTCTTGGTCGCCGGGATCGGCTCTTCCAGCATGATCACCGGGTCGCCGGCGGTCACAGTCAGATTGACGATGCGCGCCACCGGGGTCAGGTTGTGGCGCTTCAGCGCCGCTTCCGAGACCACCAGCACGCCGGCCGCGCCGTCGCAGATCTGGCTGGCATTGGCGGCCGAGATCATGCCGCCCTCTTCCAGTAACTTCACCGCGCCGATGCCCTCCAGCGAGGCGTCGGCGCGGATGCCCTCGTCGCGGATGTGTTGCCCGCCTTCGACCGCCAGCGGCACGATCTCGCGGTCGAAGGCGCCGGCCCGGGTCGCAGCCTCGGCCCGGCGGTGGCTCTCCAGTGCGAAGCGGTCCAGCGTCTCGCGGTCGAAGCCATGCTTGCGGGCGATCATCTCGGCGCCCTTGAACTGGCTGAAATCGCGGGTGCCGTAGCGCCGGCCGATGCGCTCCGAGAACGGGCCCTCGCCGAGCCCGGCCTTGCCGTGCAGCGTGACATTGGAGAACATCGGCACCCGGGTCATGCTCTCGACCCCCATGGCGATGACCACGTCCTGGGTGCCCGACATCACCGCCTGCGCGGCGAACTGCACCGCTTGCTGCGAGCTGCCGCATTGCCGGTCGATGGTCACCGCCGGCACCGTCTCGGGCAGGCCGGAGGCCAGCACGCAATTGCGCCCGAAGGCGAAGGCCTGCTCCCCGGCCTGGGTCACGCAGCCGACGATGACGTCGTCGACCGCCGCGCCGTCGAGCCCCGCGCGGGCGATCAGCGCGTCGATCACCGCGCCGCCCATGTCGGCCGGGTGCCAGCCCGCCAGCGCGCCGCCGCGGCGGCCGCCGGCGGTGCGCGCGGTCTCGACGATATAGGCTTCAGCCATCGGTGGTCCCTCCCTGGAAATCGGGTCTGCGCCGGGCGCTGAAGGCGGCCACGCCCTCGCGCCCCTCGGGGCCGCTGCCGGCGGCGACGATGCTCTGCACCTCGCGGTCGAGCTGGGTGGCGTAGGGCTCGGTGGTCCCGGTGGCCATCAGCCAGCGCGCCCGGCCCATCGCCGCCACCGCCTGCCCGGCGAGCCGTTCCGCCAGCGCCGCGCCCTCCTCGGCCAGCGCGCCCGGCGCCGTCACGCGGGTGACGAGGCCGATGGCCTCGGCCTCGGCGGCGGCGACGCGGCGGTTCGACAGCACGATGTCCTGCGCCCGGCGCAGGCCCACCAGCCGCGGCAGGGTCCAGGGCATGCCGCCATCCGGGGTCAGGCCGATGCCGCCATAGGCGGCGGTGAAATGCGCCTCGGGCGCCGCCAGCACCATGTCGCCGCCGATGGCGAGGCTCATTCCCGCCCCCGCCGCCGGGCCGTTGACCAGCACCAAAAGCGGCTTCTCCATCGCCGCGAACTGCGCCAGCGCCTGGTGCAGGGTGCCGGCGATCCGCGCGAGATAGGCGCCGATGCCGTCCGAATTGGCGGCGAAATCGCCGACATCGCCGCCGACGCAGAACATCCGCCCCGCCCCGGTCAGCGTCACCACCCGCACCGCCGGGTCATGCGCGACCTCCAGCGCCGCCTCCAGCAGTTCCTCGACCATCGGCTGGGTCAGCGCGTTGCCGGCCTCGGGACGGTTCAGCGTGATCCGGGCCTCGGGCCCGTGACGCTGCAGCAGGATCGGGCTCATCGGCAGGTCTCCATCGCGTCGAGGGCCAGGCGCACCAGGCGCGGGAAGGCGGCGGCGCGCTCGGCCGCGTGCTCCGAGGCCGCCTGCCCGCGCGCCACCCGCCCCTTGATGCCGTGGAAGATCGCCGCCATGCGGAAGAAGTTGAAGGCGACGTAGAAGTCGTAATCCGGGATGCCGGCGCGCCCGGTGCGCGCGCAATAGGCGGCGATGTAGGCGGCCTCGGAGGGCAGCGACAAAGCCTCCGGGTCGACATCGCCGAGGCCGGCGACGATGTCCGGCGGCATCCGGTACATCATCGCGTGGTAGGCGAAATCGGCCAGCGGGTGGCCCAGCGTCGACAATTCCCAGTCGAGCACGGCGAGGATGCGCGGCTCGGTGGGATGGAAGATCAGGTTGTCGCAGCGGTAGTCGCCATGGACGATGGCGCTCTCGTCGCCCTCGGGGATGGCGCCCGGCAGCCAGGCGATCAGCCGGTCCATGCCGGCATCGCGGCCGGCATCGGCATCGGCGAGATAGCTCTTGGTCCAGCGCGCGATTTGGCGCTCGAAGTAATTGCCGCGGCGGCCGTAATCGCCCAGGCCCGCGGCCTCGGCATCGATGCCGTGAAGCTCTGCCAGCACGCGGTTCATCTCGGCGAAATAGGCGGCGCGCTCGGGCGCCGGGACCTCGCGGAACCCGGCATCCCAGAAGATCCGCCCCTCCACCATGTCCATGACGAAGAAGTCCGAGCCGATGACGCCCGGATCGGTGCAGAGCCCGTGCACCCGCGCCACCGGAAAGCCCTGAGTGGCGAGCGCGCTCAGCACCCGGGCTTCCCGGTCGACCGCGTGGGCGCCCCGGGCGAGCCGCCCCTCGGGCTTGCGGCGCAGCACGTAATCGCCGCTCGCCGCCACCAGCTTGAAGGTCGGGTTGGACTGCCCGCCCTTGAACTGGAAGACCTCGATCGGCCCCCGGAAGCCCGCCACATGCGCCTGCATCCAGCGCTCCAATGCGCGCGTGTCGAAGCCGTAGCCGGCGCGCACCGGGACCACGCCGGCATTGGCCTCGGCGGTCAGCGCATCGCTCATGCGGCCCCCGCCGCCGTCTTCCAGTCGCGCTTGATCTTCTTGGCCAGCGACCATTTGTGCACCTCGGTCGGGCCGTCATAGATGCGGAAGGCGCGGATCTCGCGGAACACCTGCTCGACCACGGTGTCGGCGGTGATGCCCTGCCCGCCCATGACCTGCACGCAGCGGTCGGCGACGCGCATCAGCGCCTCGGAGACCGCGACCTTGGCCATCGAGCTCTCGGCGGTGCCGAGCGCCCCGGTGTCGAGCACGTCGGCGCACCAGTAGACCATCAGCTCGGCCTGTTTCAGGTCGATCAGGTTGTCGGCCAGCATGAAGCCGACGCCCTCGTGGTCGACCAGCGGCTTGCCGAAGGCGTGGCGGCGGTTGGCGTAATCGGTGGCGATCTCGTTGGCGCGGATGCAGGCGCCGAGCCAGCGCATGCAATGGGTCAGCCGCGCCGGCGACAGCCGCACCTGGGCGTAGCGGAAGCCCTCGCCGCTCTGGCCCAGCATCTGATCGGCCGGCACCCGCAGGTGGTCGATGGAGATCACCGCGTGGCCGCCGGGCATCGAGCTGTCGAGCGTGTCCATCACCCGCTCGATGCGGATCGCCGGGTCCGGCAGGTCGACGAGAAACATGCAGGCGCCGTCCTCGCTTTTCGCCATCACGATGCCGAGCCCCGCGCCCTCGGCGCCGGTGATGTAGGTCTTGCGCCCGTTGATCACCCAGTGATTGCCGTCGAGCCTGCAGGTGGTCTGCATCATCATCGGGTCGGAGCCGGCGCCGCCATCCTCGGCCGGCTCGGTCATGAAGAAGGCCGAGCGCATCTCGCCCTTCACCATCGGCTCGAGGAAGCGGCGCTTCAGCGCCTCCGACCCGACCTGGCCCAGCAGGTACATGTTGCCCTCGTCCGGAGCGGCGACGTTGCAGGCCACCGGCCCGAGCGGCGACAGGCCGGAGCGGATCAGCACGCAGGCGGTCTCGCGGTGGCTGAGGTGGTCGCCGCCGTCGAGGATGTGCGGCGTCAGCACCCCGGCGGCGCGCGCCGCGGCCTTCATCTCGAGCGCCAGCTCGTCGGTCGGGCCATGCGCGGTGCGGCGCGTGTCGGCCTCGTAGGGCACCACGGTTCCGCGCACGAAGGCCTCGACACGGTCGGCGATTTCAAGCGCGCGGGGCGACATCCCGTCGTGGGTCAGCTGGAAACTCATTTCGGAGCCATCCGGATCGCGCCGTCCAGCCGGATCGTCTCGCCGTTCAGCATCGGGTTTGCGATGATCGCCTCGACCATGCGGGCGTATTCCGACGGGTCGCCGAGCCGCGACGGGAACGGCACCTGCTTGCCGAGGCTGTCCTGCGCCTCCTGCGGCAGGGTCGCCATCATCGGCGTCAGGAACAGGCCCGGCGCGATGGTCATCACCCGGAGGCCGTGGCGGGCAAACTCGCGCGCCACGGGCAGCGTCAGGCCGACCACGCCGCCCTTGGAGGCGGCATAGGCGGCCTGCCCGATCTGGCCATCGAAGGCCGCGACCGAGGCGGTGTTGACGATCACCCCGCGCTCCTCGCCCAGGGGCTCGGCGGCCTGCAGCGCGGCGGCAAACTTCGACAGCACGTTGAAGGTGCCGACGAGGTTGATGCTGATCACCTTCGAGAACTCGGCCAGAGCCATCGCGTTGCCGTCGCGGTCGACGACCTTCTTCGGCGGCCCGATGCCGGCGCAGTTGACGAGGATGCGGGCCTTGCCGTGAAGCCCCTCGGCCTCGGCAATCGCCGCCTGGACCGCGCTTTCGTCGGTGACATCGACCTTCAGGAAGGCGCCGTCGACCTTGTCGGCCAGCGCCCGGCCGGATTCCTCGTTGAGATCGAAGATCGCCACCTTGGCGCCGGCCGCGGCCAGCATCTCCACCGTGGCGCCCCCCAGTCCCGAGGCGCCACCGGTTACGATGGCCGCCTGTCCGTTCACCTGCATGTCACTTCTCCCAAGTCCAAAATCAGTGAAACTGCGGTTTGCGCTTAGCCATGAAGGCGTTCGTGCCCTCTTCCCGCTCCGGCCGCGCGAACAGCGCCTGGAAGGCGCGGCGCTCGAACAGCAGCCCTTCGGAGAGCGGGCTGTCCTCGGCCCGCGCCACTGCCTCGCGCGCCATTCGCGCGGTCTGCCGGGCGTAGCCCGCGATGGTCTGCGCCGCCTCCATGGCGGTGGCCTGCACCGCCTCGGCCCAGCTCAGCCGGCGCCCGCCGCTGCCGGGGCCGATCTCGACCAGCGCCTCTGCCCCGGGGGCGCGGGCTGCGGTCTCGGCGAACAGGGCGTGGAAATCGGCCGGCCGTTCGGCAAAGCACGAAACGACGCGGTCGCCGAAATGGGCCTCCGCCCGCATCGGCGGAAACCGGTCCGCGGTCCAGGTCATGTCCTCTCCTCCCTCGGGACGATGGCGATGCGGCGGCGGCGCGGCCGCGTTCAGGCATCGCCGGCGTAGGTGATCGCCGGGTCGATGCGCGCATCCGGCCGCTTGCCGGCCAGCGCCCAGCCGCGCTCGAAATCCTTCAGGTGCCGCTCCATCCAGCGCCGCGCGCCGGCGGCGTCGCCGGCCTTCACCTGCTCGAGGATGTGGCGGTGGGCCGCCAGGTTGCGCCCCGGCGCCTGCTTGATGCGCGGCCGGATCACCTCGAAGGAGCGGAACAGCAGCAGGCTCACCGGTTCGCGCGACAGCAGCAGCACCCGGTTGTTGGCGCATTCCGCCAGCAGCGCGTGGAAACGCAGGTCGAGCTCCACCGTGTCGCCGCCGTCCTCCAGCGCCTCGGCCAGCTCCGCGACATTGGCCTCCAGCGCCGCGATCTGCGCGGGCGCGGCCTGCCGTGCCGCCATCTCGGCCGCCAGCGGCTCGAGCGCCGTGGCGACGTCGACCAGCTCTTGGAAGGTCACGTGGTTCATCACCATGGCGCGGGTGACGCGCGGCGCGAGGTCGGTCGAGCTCGGCACCGAGACCACCAGCCGCTTGCGGCTCTCGCGCACCACCAGGCCCTCGGTCTCGAGCTGGCGGATGCCCTCGCGCACCGTCGAGCGGTTGACCTCGAAGCGCTCCGCCAGCTCGGTCTCGGTCGGTAGCGGATCGCCCGGCTTCAGCTTGCCGGAGATGATGTAGCGCTGGATTTCGGAGAAGATCGCCTGGTAGGCGGGGCGCGGCTTGAAGGGCTGGATGTCGAAGTCGGACACGAGAAGAGGGCTCCTGGTGCCGCGGACGGCACTCGCTGCGATTTGTCCGACAATCCGGCATACGACGCCGCCTGTCAAGGTGCCGGGGAGGTCGCGACGGCGGGCCGCCGCCCCGGCCCGCGGCGAAGGCGGGCCACATCGCGGTCGACGCGGTGGCCTCCGCCGAACTGATCTCTTGCCAGCCCGGTCGCCCTGCCCACACTACCGTCGCATCATGCCGCGCGGCTGACCGCGCGGCCCAGCACAAGGATACCGGCGATGAAGATCACCCGCTCCGGCAGCACGCCCTCCAAGGCCGGGCCCGCCGACTATTTCACCGGGACCGTGCGGATCGACCCGCTGTTCCAGATGGACGCTCCGGGACGGACCGGCGGCGTGCATGTCACCTTTGAGCCCGGGGCGCGCACCGCCTGGCACACCCATCCGGCCGGCCAGACCATCCTCATCACCTTCGGCCGCGGCCGGGTGCAGCGCGAGGGCGGCCCGGTCGAGGAGGTCCGCCAGGGCGACGTCGTGGTGTTCCCGGCCGAGGTCCGGCATTGGCACGGCGCGGCGCCGGACACCGCGATGAGCCACATCGCGATCCAGGAGAGCATCGACGGCACGCCGGTGACCTGGCTGGAGAAGGTGTCCGACGCCGACTACAACGGCTGAGCCGGGGACACCGGCACGGAGCGCATGCCGCCGCGCCCGTTCGGGCAGCGACGGTCGGGTTCGGTGTCCTCCTTGCGCGAGGTCCTGCGCGTCTCCCGGCAGCCCGATCAGCGTCCGGCAGCCGTCCCCTGCTTTCCGTCTTGCGGCGTCGTGCCGGCCGGATGACATGCCGCGCCGGCGGCAGGATCGTCGCCACCTGAAAGCCCGGCGGGGCGGGGCGGTCCCCGCGATCGCCATGCGGCTGCCGACCTGCCGCGGGCGGCATGTCGCCCGCGGGGCGCCGCGCATCGCAGCCGGGCGGGACTGCCGATCTCGGCCAGAGGCCCGCGGGCACGGCGACAAGGGCGTCGTCATGGGGCCGCCGGGGCCAGCCCGTGCCCGCCGCCCAGCCTCAGATCAGCAGGCGGCCGGGCCAGCGGCCGGCGGCAACCTCCGCCGTTACGCTGTCGGTGAGCACGTCGCGCATATAGGCCATGGCGCGCGACACCGGGGTGTCGTTGCGCAGGCAGAGATACATCGTCCTGGTGATCGTGCGATCGGCCACCGGGCGGCCGACGACGTCGGGGGCATAGGCGCCGTAGCGCAGGTTCGCCCGGGTTCCGAGCCCCAGACCGAGCCCGGCATTGACGAACAGGACCGCCGCCGCGACGTTCTGCGAGAACAGCCCGGCATGGTGCTCCAGCCGCTTCTGCACGTCCACGTCGTCGGCCATCGGCCGGCCGCGCGGACCGCGCCGCGGCAGCACGAAACGCCGCGACAGGAAATCGTCCAGCGTCATCGGCGCCTTCGGCTCGCCGATCACGTCGCGGCGGCCGATGCAGATCATCTCCTCCTCGAGCAGCGGGGTCAGCGACAGGCGGCTGTCGCGGGGCGGGTTGAAGGCCACGGCGAGGTCGGTATCGGCTGCCAGCAGCCCGTCGATGGTGGCGCCCGAGACGCTCTCGGCCAGTTCCACCTGCAGGCCGGGATGCTCCTCCAGCACCCGCCGCATCAAGGTCACCCCGAAGGCGGTGACCGCCGAGAAGGCAAGCCCCAGCACGATGCGCCCGGTCAGCCGGTCCGGAGTGTCGCGCATGTCGCTCTCGGCGCTGGCGATGGCGCGCAGGATCGCCACCGCGTGGTCGTGGAACTTCTGCCCCGCCGGGGTCGGCACCACGCCGCGGCGCGAGCGGTCGAACAGCGTCACGCCGAGCCGGTGCTCGAGATTGGCGAGGTGATGGGCAACCACCGAAGGCGCGCAGCGCTCCAGATCGGCGGCGCCGGTGATGCTGCCGGATTCATAGAGGGCGTTGAAGAGGCGCAGCTGACGCGGATCCATGGATGATCTCTACTTTGTCGAGATCATCCCCTCAATCGTTATAATTTATCGCGGCCTCCTTGGCGGCTATGACAGGGCGCAACGGAGGAGACGCAGATGACAGACGAGTTCCGGCCCCTCGCGGGCATCCGCGTGGTCGAGATGAGCCACATGATCATGGGCCCGTCCTGCGGCATGTTCCTGGGCTATCTCGGCGCCGAGGTGATCAAGGTCGAACCGCCCCAAGGCGACAAGACCCGCAGCCTGACCGGCATGGGCAAGCCGATGTTCCCGCTCTTCAACCGCGGCAAGCGCTCGGTCACCATCGACGTGAAGACCGAAGCCGGCCGCGCCGCGCTGCTGCGCCTGCTCGAGACCGCCGACGTCTTCGTGGAGAACTTCCGCGACAGCGCGCTGGTCAAGGCGGGCGTCGACGCCGCGACGCTGCGGGCGAAGTTCCCGAAACTGATCTTCGCCGCCGGCAAGGGGTTCCTCTCGGGTCCCTATCAGAACCGCACCGCGCTCGACGAGGTGGTGCAGATGATGACCGGCCTCGCTTACATGACCGGGCCGACGGGCCGCCCGCTGCGCGTCGGCTCCTCGGCCAACGACATCATGGGCGGGCTCTTCGCCGCCTTCTCGGTGGTGGCGGCGCTCCTGGAGCGGCGCGACAGCGGCACCGGGCGCGAAATCCGCGTGGGTCTCTTCGAGAACTGTCTGCTGCTGGTCGCCCAGCACATGGTGCAGTTCGAACTGGAGGGCAGGAACCCGCCGCCGATGCCCGAGCGCGATTTCTCCTGGCCGGTCTACGACATCTTCACCGACCGCGACGGCCGGCAGATCTTCGTCGGCGCCGTGACCGAGGGGCAATGGGCCACGATCTGCCGCCTTTTGGGCCTCGACGCGCTGCTCGACGACCCGAAGCTGCAGACCCGGATGGAGCAGATCGAGGCGCGGGACTGGACCATCCCGCTGGTCGCCGAGAAGATCGCAGAGCGCCGCTTCGGCGACCTCGCGCCCGAGTTCGAGGCCGCCGGTCTGCCCTTCTCGCCCATCGCCAAGCCCTGCGACATGTACGAGGACGCGCATGTCATGCGCCCCGGCGGACTGGCCGCCTCGGCCTATGGCGAGACCTCGTTCCGCGCCCCCGGCCTGCCCTTCGAGATCGACGGCGCGATGATCGCCGGCGGCGGCGACGTGCCGGAGATCGGGCAGGACAATGCCGACATCCTCGGCGCTCTGGGGTTCGAGCCCGAGGAGATCGAGGCGCTGTCGGGCCGCCGGGCGGAGGCCGCGTGATGGAGGCCCGCACCCTCTACCCCGCGGACCGCGTGGTGCTGCGCGAGGTCGGCCTGCGCGACGGGCTGCAGCTCACCAAGGGCTTTCCCGACACCGACCAGAAGCGCGCATGGCTCCGCGCCGAACACGCCGCGGGGGTGCGGCATTTCGAGCTCGGCTCCTTCCTGCCGGCCAAGCGCTTCCCGCAATTCGCCGACCTGCGCGAGATGATCGCGGCCACCGCCGCCCTGCCCGGCGCCTTCTCCACCGCGCTGACGCTGAACGAGCGCGGCGTGGCCGATGCGCTGGAGACCGAGGTCGACGAGATCATCTTCGTGCTCTCGGCGACCGAGAGCCACAGCCGCGCCAACACCAACCGCAGCCGCGCCGAGGCGGTGGAGATGCTGGCCCGCATCGACGCGCAGCGCCGCGCCCACCCGAAGCCGCCGGTGCTGACCGCCGGCATCGCCATGTCCTTCGGCTGCTCGTTCGAGGGCGCGGTGGACCCGGCGGCGGTGCTGCGCCTGGCCGAGGACTGCGCCCGCGCCGGCGCCGACGTGATCGCGCTGGCCGACACGGTGGGCTTCGGCGGCCCGCGGCAGGTGGCGGATCTGGCCGACGGATTGCGCGCCGCGCTCGACCCCGCCCTGCCGGTGGCGATGCATTTCCACGACACCCGCGGGCTGGCGCTGGCCAATTGCGCCGCCGCGCTCGACCACGGCATCCGGGTGCTCGACGGCAGCCTTGGCGGCCTCGGCGGCTGTCCCTTCGCCCCCGGCGCCACCGGCAACGCGGTCTTCGAGGACATGGCCTTCCTGTGCGAGACCATGGGCTTCGAGACCGGCATCGACGTGGCCCGGCTGGACGAGGCGCGCGCGGTGCTGGAAACCGTCCTGCCGGACGAGCCGCTGCACGGCGCGCTGGCGCGGGCCGGCCTGCCGAGGGTGCTGGACCCCGTCTGACGAACACGACACACATCCGGTCAATTCAAGGAGGAGAGAATATGACCACTCTGAACACCCTGTCCGGGGCCGCCCTGCTCGCGCTTGTCGCCGGCGGGGCCGTCGCGCAGGACTACACCATGCGGCTGAGCCACCAGTTCCCGCCGACGCACCACACCGCCGAACGCATGATGCAGTTCGAGAAGGACGTCGAGGCCGAGACCGACGGCCAGGTCGACGTGCAGATCTTCGGCGCCGCGCAGCTCTTCAGCCCGACCCAGCACCACGCCGCCGTGGCCTCGGGCGAGATCGAATCCGCGATCATCCTGAACCTGCAATGGGGCGGCACCGTGCCCGAGATGGCAGTGACGTTGATCCCCTACCTGATGACCTCTCCCGAGGCGCAGAAGAGCTTCATCGGCTCCGAGGCCTCGGCCATGCTCGACGAGAAGATGCGCGCCGTCGGCGTCGAGAACATCGGCTGGATCGTCGACACCAACGACCTGATCTTCACCTCCGCCAACGCGCCGCTGGAGACCCCCGCCGATTTCGAGGGCATCAAGATCCGCGGCCTCACCCCGCTCTTCAACGAGGGGCTGGAAGCGCTCGGCGCGACGCCGGTCAACATGCCCGGCTCCGAGACCTACCAGGCGCTGCAGACCGGCGTGATCGATGCCGGCGTGACCGGCGTCGCCGCCGCCTTCAGCCGCAAGTTCTACGAGGTGCAGAAGTTCGGCACCGCGACGCCGATGTTCCTCGCCTTCGACAACCTCGTGGTGAACCCGGCCTGGTGGGAGGGCCTGCCCGAGGACGTGCGCGCCGGCATCCAGCGCGCCGCCGACAAGGCCGTCGAGGAATCGATCATCACCCGCGACAGCATCGACCCGGCCGCCATCGAGGACCTCACCGGCGCCGGCATGGATGCCCGCGTGCTGACCGACGAGCAGGTCGCGGCGCTGCGTGACGTGATGCAGCCGGCGGTCCGCGAGGCCTTCGTGGCCGAGACCGGCGCCGACGGCGAGAAGCTCCTCGAGCTTCTGGGCGCCAACTGATGGCGGGGCCGACCCCGCGCGCGGACGCCGCCGCCGAGGAGGCGGTGCGCGCCGCCTTCCCGGCCTGGCTCATCCTCGCCGAGCGCGCGGTCGGCCTGATCGCACGGGCAGCCTTCGGGCTGGCCGTGCTGCTCGTTCTGATGGATCTGTGCCTGCTCGGCCTCTCCGTCACCGCGCGCTACCTGCTGAACGCGCCGATCGTCTGGAGCGACGAGATCGTGGCGCTGTCGCTCACCGCGATCACCATGCTGGCGGCGCCCAAGGTGCTGATGGACCGCGGCCACATCGAGGTCGACATCCTAACCTCGGCGGCGCGCGGCCGCCTCGCGCTGGCGATCCGGCTCTGGGGCTCTGCCGCCGTGGCCGCGGTGGCGCTGCTCTTGATTTTCAACGGCTGGAAGACCGCGATGTTCTCGCGGATGATCCGGCTGCTGACCGAGGGCTATCTCGAACTGCCGCTCTGGATGCTGCAGCTGCTGCTGCCCGTGGGCGGCGCGCTGCTCCTGCCGGTGGTGGCGCTGCAGGTCGCCCAGACGCTGGCGCTCTGGCGCCGCCTGCCCGCATCCGACCCGCAAGCCGACGAGGCCCGCCCGTGATCATCATCGCCATTCTCGCCACGCTGCTGGTGCTGCTTTTCACCGGGGTGCCGATCTTCGCCGGCCTCACCCTCTATGGCGGCGCGCTGCTGCTAATCACCCAGGGCGGCTTCGGCTCGATCTCCGACATCATCTTCCACGAGGTGAACCGCTACCTGCTGGTGGCGATCCCGCTGTTTGCCTTCATGGCCAACGTCATGATCCGCGGCCGGGTGGTCGACGACCTTTACGACGCCGCCTACACCTTCACCCGGCACCTGCCCGGCGGGCTGGCGGTGGCGACGATCCTCGCCTGCACGGTCTTCGCGGCGATCTCGGGCTCCTCGGTGGCGACCGCGATGACCATCGGCGCGGTGGCGATCCCGCAGATGCTGCGCTTCGGCTACGACGAGCGGCTGGCCTATGGCGTGGTCGCCGCCGGCGGCACGCTGGGCATCCTGATCCCGCCTTCGGGGCCGATGATCCTTTACGGCGTGACCACCGACACCTCGATCGGCGGGCTGTTCATGGCCGGCATGATCCCCGGCGCCATGCTGGCCGGCATCTTCATCCTCTGGGCGGTGATCCGCACCGCCACCGCCGGCACCATGACGCGCGAGCGCATGGCACGCCCCGCCGAGATGCTGGCGGCGATCCGCAAGTCCTTCTGGGCGGTGCTGATGCCGGTCTTCGTGCTGGGCGGCATGTATGCCGGCATCTTCACCGCCACCGAGGCCGCCGCCGCCGGCGCCTGGCTGGCGCTCGCCATCACCACCTTCATCTACCGCTCGATCGGCTGGCGCGACGTCTGGGACTCGGCCGCCGAGGCCGCGAAGATGTCGGGGATGCTGTTCATGATCCTCGCCGGCGCCACCGTCTTCAGCCACGTCCTGACCAAGATGCGCATCCCGCAACAGCTGGTGGAGACGCTGGTCGCCGCCGATCTCGGCACGCTGGGCTTCGTGCTGGTGATGATGGTGATGATCCTGATCCTCGGCATGTTCCTGGAATCCGTGGCGATCATCCTGATCACCGCGCCGGTGATCCTGCCGGCGATGATGCATCTGGGCATCGATCCGATCTGGTACGGCGTGCTCTTGGTGGTGAACCTCGAGATGGCGATGATCACCCCGCCGGTGGGGATGAACCTCTTCACGCTGAAGGCGATCACCGGGGCGCCGATGTCCCGCATCGTCGCCGGCTCGGCGCCCTACGTGGTGCTGATGCTGGGGATGCTGGGGCTCCTGATCGCGATGCCGCAGATCGCCCTCTGGCTGCCCTCGAAGCTGTTCTGACCGCGCCCGCGCCCCGGTCCGGGGCGCGGGGTCAGCCCCCCGCCATCAGGTCCTCGAAGGACAGGACCCGCCCGGCGATGGCGCTCGCCACCACCGTGGGCGGGCTCGCCAGCCAGGTCTTGCCGGGCCCGCCGCGGCCGGGGAAGTTGCGGTTGATGGCCGAGATCGTCACCTGCTCGGGCCGCGTCGAGACGCCCGGCCCGCACTGGCCGCAGGCGCCGCAGGCGGGGCCGAGAAGCTCCGCGCCGATGGCCTCGAAGGTCTCCAGGTAGCCCATCTCCCGGCAGTAGTCGCGCACCTGCACGGTGCCGCATTGCAGGTAGAGCGTGACCCCCGGCGCGACCCGCCTTCCGTGCTCCAGCGCCCATTTGGCGACGCGGTGATACTGGTCGAAATCGGCGCGCTTGCCGGCGGTGCAGGAGCCGCCATAGGCGATGTCGGGGCGGATCTCCTCGTCCAGATCCGCGAGCGCCACGCCGTTGCCGGGATCGCCCGGCCGGGCCAGCATCGGACCGATAGCCGAACAGTCGAGCGTGATCGTCGCGGCATAGGACGCGCCCGGATCCGAGCGCATCCAGTCCTCCAGCACGACCTCGATGCCGCGCCGCTCCTTGAGGAAGCGCACCGTTTCCGCGTCGGGCCCGCAGAGGCCGGTCAGCCCGCCGAGCTCGGCCACCATGTTGGTCAGCGTCGCGCGCTCGTCGATGGACATGGCGTCGATCACCGGGCCGGCGAATTCGAAGATCTTGCCGAGGCCGCCGCCCTCCCGGATGACGTCGGTGGCCAGCAGGGTCAGCACGATGTCCTTGGCGGTGACGCCGGCGGGTTGTGCGCCCTCGAGCCGGACCAGCAGCCCATCGGCCATGGTCAGCCGGATCGCCCCGGTCATGAAGGCATTGGCCATGTCGGTGGTGCCGACCCCGTAGGCAAAGCAGCCGACGGCACCCGAATGCGGCGTGTGGCTGTCGGTGCCGACGACGATGCGGCCGGGCAGCGCGTAGCTCTCGGCCATCATGGCGTGGGAGATGCCCTCCGACCCCTCCTCGCCGACGAGGTAGCCGTGATCCTTCAGCCCGTAGGCCTTCGCGAAGTCGCGATGCGCCTGGCTGAGCGCGCGGACCTGCGGCAAGAGCCCCATGTTGACATGGGTGGGCGAGCGGTGGGCGTAGGAATTGTGGTCCTCGAACAGGATGATCTTTTCCGGCTCGTGCAGGCGCAGTGGCCGGCCGAAGCGTTCGTGCAGCATGTGCGCCGCCATGCCGGTGTAATATTCGTGGATGAAGCGGAAATCGGCCCGCACGAAGCCGCCGGTGCCGGGCGCCATGTCCCAGTCGAGCCCGTCGACGTCGAGCGCGAAGCGCGCCACGATCTTCTGCGCCAGCGTCAGCGGGCCTTCGGGGCTCCGCTGCAGCGGCTTGGCGTCGCGCAGGTAGTCCTGCCCGTAGGCCAGGAGCCCGCCGGCGCGCAGAACCGCCTGCGCCAGCGGGTCGCGGTCCGCCACCAGCTCGTCGAGGGAAATCTCCTCGCCGGCACGGATGCGCGCGACGAGGCCGAGATCGGTCGAGGTGAAGAGGCCGAGATTGTCGCAGTTCTGCCGGTAGATGCGCTCGAAGCTCTCGGCGATGACGAGGCGGATGCCGGCGCTCTTCTCCGCCAGCGGCGAATGCTCGCGCGAGGATCCCTTGCCGTAGCGCTTGCCCCCGACGAGGACCGCGAAGCCGTCGGCCTTGAGCGCGCCTTCTCCGATGGGGCGCTCCTCGCCGAACGTCGTGCCGGTATGGGCGTACTGCCCGAGCCGCGCATCGAAGTTCAGGATCACCGGCAGCGGCGTGATCTCGTCGGTGGAGATGTCGCCGCGCAGCGCTCCGGCCTCGGCAAGCCCGAGATCCTCCCCGGCGATCTGCCGGGCCACCGCGCCTGGCGCGGTGCCGAGGATCAGCATGCGTCCGTCAAACTTCATTCCGCCATCTCCTTCGCGTCGCGCAGCCAGACCACGTGCGACAGGCGCTCGGCCCGGGCCCGCGCCCGGTCCTCGGCGCCCATCGCCGCCGCCCGCCGGGTCAGCGCGTCCTCGCGCGCGGCCAGTTCCTCGGCCATCGCCAGCACCTCCTGCGTCACCGCCGCCGGGATCACCACCGCGCCGTCGCCATCGCCCAGCACCATGTCGCCGGGCGTCACCAGCAGAGTGTCGCCCTCCGGCCCCGGCAACGCCACCGGCAGATCCCAGGCCGCGATCTCCACCCGCCGCGCGCCGTTGGCCGGGATCGCGCCCGCGGCATGGACCGGCAGCGCCGCCGCGACCTCCGCGCGGTCGCGCACCAGACCGTCGGTGACGCAGCCGGCGACCGCCATGCCGGCCAGTTCGTCGGCCAAAAGCCCGCCCAGCACCGCGCCGCCGCGGAAGCCGCCGGTGGCCAGCACCAGCACGCCCCCCGCCGCCGCCAGCCCCGGCAGGGCGTAGAGCGGCCGGAGCGCGCCCGCGGCCGCGCCATTGCGCGTCGCCACCCGGCGCTCGGCCCGGACGCAGATGGCGGGCCCGCAGAAGGCGCGCGCCGGCCCGATGGCGGCAAGCCGCGGATCGAGGGTCTGGGCCGGGAACCCGGCCTCGTCGAGCACGTCGCTTACCACCGCGGTGCCGACCGCGCAGAACCGCTCTGCTAGGCTCATCGCGGCACCTCCCCCAGAAGCAGGTCCGGCAGCCCGGTCGACAGCACTGGCAGCAGAGTCAGCGCCACCAGCACCAGCAGCGCCACCACCACGAAGGGCAGCACCCCGCGGGTGCCCTCGGCGATGGAGATCTGGCCGATCTGGCTGGCGATGGCGAGCACGATGCCGATGGGCGGCGTCACCAGCCCGATGCAGAGGTTGACCGTCACCACCACCCCGAAATGGATCGGGTCGACCCCCAGCTCCTGGCTGATCGGGAAGAGCACCGGCAGCAGCATGACCTTGGCGGCGTTGACCTCCATCACCATGCCGACGACCAGCAGCACCGCGTTGACCATCAGCAGGAAGGCCAGCGGCGAGGCGATCCACGACTGGATCCAGCCGCCGAAGGCTTCCGGCGCGTGCACCCAGGCCAGCATCCAGGCAAAGAGCGAGGCCCCGGCGAGGATCAGCATCACCGCCGCGGTCAGCATCGCGGCCGAGGTCACCGAGTCCCAGAACACCCGCCAGGTCAGCTCCCGGTAGACCAGCCCGGAGACCAGCAGCGCGTAGGCCACCAGCACCACCGAGGCCTCGGTCACGGTGAACAGCGCCGAGAGGATCCCGGCGAGCAGCAGGAAGGGCATGGCGATGGCCGGCAGCGCGGTGACGAACTTGCGCCAGAGCTCCGACAGGCCCACCGGCGCCTGCACCGGGAAGTGATTGCGCCGCGCCACGAACCAGGCCGCGGCCATCAGCGCCACGACCCAGAGCACGCCCGGCACCACCCCGGCGACGAACATCCTGAGCACCGACTGGTCGGTGATGTAGGCGTAGATGATCCAGGCGATGGAGGGCGGGATCAGCGGCGAGATCGGCGAGGACGCGGCGGTGATGCCGACCGAGTAGGCCGCCGGGTAGCCGGCCTTTCTCATCGCCGGGATGAAGGTGCCGCCGATCGCCGAGGTATCGGCCACCGCGGAGCCCGAGATGCCGCCGAACATCACCGAGGACAGCACGTTGGAGATCGCCAGCCCGCCGGTGAAGCGCCCGACCAGCGCATTGGCGAAGTCGATCAGCCGGTCCGAGACGCCGCCGCGCGACATCAGCGCGCCGGCCAGCAGGAAGGCCGGGATCGCCATGAGCGAGAACTTGTCCATGCCGGCGAACAGCCGCTGCGGCGCGATCACCGGGTTGGCGCCGCCATGCACGAAGATCGCCGCCATCGAGCCCGCGACGATGGCGATGCCGAGCGGCACGCCGATGACGATGCAGAAGGCGATGACGCCGATCAGCACGGCGGCGAGAAGCGCGAGCTCCATGCCTCAGGCCTCCGCCGGCGCGGCGCGGCCCAGCCGCGTCAGCAGCAGGATCGCCGCCATCAGCGCCGCGCCCACCGGGATCGCGAGATAGGGCAGCGACATCTTCACGCCGAGCCCGGTGGAGGTCTGGCGCCCGCCGATGCCGACCAGCAGCCAGCCGTAATGCACCAGCAGCCCGCAGACGGTGAGCGTGACGGTGTCGCGCAGCAGGTCGACGGCGCGGCGCGGCCCGGGCGGAAGCAGGACGACGAAGATGTCGATGCTGATATGGCCGTTGCGTTCGATCAGCACCGCCGAGCCCAGCATGGTCAGCGCCACCAGCAGGTAACGCGCCAGCTCCTCGGCCCAGACCGTCGGCGCGCCGATCACGAAGCGGGCGACGACCTGCACCGCGATGGCCGAGATCATCGCCAGCATCAGAAGGTTGGCGAGCAGTCCGGCCGCGGCGGCCAGGACCCGGCCCGCGCGGGCAATGCCTTGCATGTCACACCTCTCTCAGGGCGGGGGTCCGGGCCCCGCGGGCCCGGCAAAACGGCGGGGTGAGCCGCGCCGCGGCCCTCCCCGGCGCTTGCATCACTCGACGGCTTGGATCTTCTCGACCCACGGCGCGAGGTCGGGGAACTGCTCCGCCATCGGCTCCAGCCTGGCGCGGAAGGACACCAGATCGGGCTCGACGAAGGTCACGCCCAGCCGCTCGAGCTCGGCCCGGTGGGCTTCGGCCTCGGCCTGTTCCTGCTCGGTGCCCCAGTGCAGCGCCGCCCGGCCCTGCTCCAGCAACAGCGCCTGCTCGGCCTCGGAAAAGGACTGGAACTTGGCGTCGTCGAAGACGAAGCTGTAGGCGCCGTAGACGTGGTCGGTGACGATCACGTACTCCGCCGCCTCGTGGTATTTCGAGCGCAGATGCGCCGAGAGCGGGTTCTCCACCGCGTCGATGATGCCCGATTGCAGGCCGGTATAGACCTCCGAGGACGACATCGGCGTCGGCGCCGCGCCCAGCGTCTCCCAGGTGACGCGGAAGACGTCGATGTTGGGAACGCGGATCTTGAGCCCGGCCAGATCCTCTACCGACCCGATCTCGCTCTTCGAGGCCATCTGCCGCGCGCCCCGGGCGCCGGGGCCGACGAGGCGGAACCCGGTGCGGCCGGCGATCTCGTCGAAGAGCTCCTCGCCCACGGGGCCGTTATAGACGGCGTCGAAATGCGCCGCGTCGCGCAACAGGTAGGGGTAGCTCTCGATCGCCGCCAGCGGGTCGTAGGCGTTGAGCGAGGCGACCACGGTCATCACCACGTCGTTGGTGCCGATGGTCAGCGCCTCCAGCGTCTCGCGCACCGTGCCGGTGGTGCCCGAGAGCGCCAGCTCGATCCGAATGTCGCCGTCCGAGGCCTCGGCCACGCCCTCGGCAAAGCGCTGCGCCGCCTGCCCCCAGATCGTCTCGGGCGTCTCGACCGAGGCCAGCTGCAGCACCGTCTCGGCCGGGGCCGCGCCCCCATCAGGGCCGCAAGCGCGGTGCCGGCGGCCAGTCGTTTCCATGACTTCGTCATCAGGTTCCTCCCTCAAGTCGGCCCGTCTCCCTGTCGGGCTGTCTACCTATTATACCAAAAGACAGGTAGAGACAATGACGGTTCTTTTCGTTAGCCTCGGGGCAAGGAGGACCCGCCTTGCTCAAAACCGAACCGATCAAGAAGCGCCGGCTCTACGAAGAGGTGGTGGACCGCATCGAGGCCTCGATCCTCGCCGGCGATCTGAAGCCGGGCGAGGTGCTGCCGGCCGAGCGCGAGCTCTGCGAGACCTTCGGCGTCAGCCGCACGGCGATCCGTGAGGCGCTCTTCGTGCTGCAGCAGAACGGCCTGATCGAGCTGGAAAACGGCCGCCGCGCGCGCATCGTGGAGCCCACGGCCGAGCGCATGATCGACGAGCTGGCGGGCCCCGCGCGCTACGTGCTGTCGCGCCCCGACCGGCTGCGCCAGCTGCAGGAGGCGCGGATGCTCTTCGAGGCCTTCCTCGCCCGCAACGCCGCCCGCGAGGCCACGCCCGAGGCGCTCGACCGGATCGGCGCCGCCCTCGCCCGCAACGAGGCAGCGATCGGCGACAACCAGGCCTTCGTCGAGACCAACGTCGCCTTCCACCTCGAGATCGCGCGGGTGTCGGGCAACGTCTTCCTCGATTCGCTGCACAGCGCGGTGCAGAAATGGCTCGAGGAGCACCGCCGCGTGGCGATCCGCAGCCCCGGCGCCGCAAAGCGGGCCTATGCCCGCCACGCGGAGATTTACCGCGCCATCGCCGCCCGCGACCCCGATGCCGCGGAAGAGGCCATGCGCCGCCACCTGCAGGAATCCATTGACGCCTACTGGGACGCCCGCAGCGCCCCCGAATGACCGCCGCGGCCGCGCCGGCGCGGGGGGGCGACGGACTTCGCGGCCGCGCTGTTGGCTGGCCCGCCACCCCGAACACCCCGCATGCGCCGGGGCGTGGCGCGGCCCCCGGCGGGCCGGGCGCCGGGGCGCATTGACCGCCGCCGCCGCGCAAGGCTTTAGTCCGGGCATGACCATGCTGATGGACATCAAGGCGTTTCTCGAAAGCGCGCGGGCGGGCAGCTTCTCCGGCGCCGCCCGGGCGCTCGGCGTGGCCCCCTCCGTGGTCACCAAGCGGGTCGGCCGGCTGGAGGACGAGATTGGCTCGCGGCTCTTCGTGCGCTCGACCCGCAGCCTGGCCCTGACCGCCGAGGCCGAACGGCTGCGGCCGCGCCTGCAATACCTCTTGGGCGAACTCGAGGAGGCGCTGAGCGGCGTGCAGCAGGCGCCCGACGGGCTCAGCGGGCTGATCCGGGTGAAATCGCCCACCACCCTCGGGACGCTCTATGTCGGCCAGTCGATCGCCCGCTTCCAGGCCGCGCATCCCAAGGTCACGACCGAGCTGCTGCTTATCGACCGCTCGATCAACCCGTTGGAAGAAGGCCTCGACATCGCGCTCGGCGCGCTGCCGCAATCCTATGCCAGCGTCAACGAGACGCCGCTCTGCCCCTATCACCGGCTGCTGGTGGCGGCGCCGTCCTACCTTGCCCGCCACCCGGCGCCGGAAAAGCCCGGCGACATCGTCGAACATGACTGCCTGGCCTTCATCCCGGCCGGTCTGGTCTGGTCCTTCCAGGGCCCCGGCGGGCCGGTCTCGGTCGAGGTGCGCAGCACCTTCACGGTCAATGACAGCCGGCTGGTGATGGCGGCGGCGGAAGAGGGGCTGGGGCTCTGCGTGGTGCCCGAGTCGCTGGCGCGGGACTCGCTGGCGGCGGGCCGGCTGGTGCCGGTGATGCAGGGCTTCCCGATCCAGCCCTTGTGGCTCAAGGCGATGGTGCCGCGCACCAAGGCGCGGCGCCCCGAAGTCGCGGCGCTCTTGGAGCACCTGAGACGCGAATTCGAGACGCCGCCCTGGGATCGCTGAGCGCGGGGATGCCGCGCCCGGCTCAGTTCATCGTGTTGGGCAGCCAGAGCGAGATCTCGGGATAGGTCAGGATCAGCGCCATGATCACCACCTCGCAGGCCAGGAACCAGCCGATGCCGCGGAAAATCGTCTCGAGCGGAATGGCGTCGCCGACCACGTTCTTGACCACGTAGGCGTTGAAGCCCACCGGCGGTGTCAGCAGCCCGATCTCGATATACTTGACCACGATCACGCCGAGCCAGATCGGGTCGAGCCCGAGTGCGGCGAACATCGGCTGCACGATCGGCAGGGTGAGCAGCAAGACCCCCAGCGGGTCGAGGAACATGCCGAGGATCAGGTAGATCACCGAGATCGACAGCAGCATGGTCACCGGCGACAGCGCCAGGTCGCCGACCATGTCACCCATCATCGCCGGCACCCCGACGAGGGCCAGGAACTTGGTGTACATCACCGCGCCGTAGGCCACGAAGAAGAGCTGCGCCGTGGTCTTGATCGCCTCGAAGACCGAGTCGCGGAAGACGCTGGCGGTGAGCCTCCGCTGGCTGGCGGCGATCAGGCAGGCGAGGAAGGCGCCGGCCGCGCCGGCCTCGGTCGGCGTGACGATGCCGCCATAGAGCCCGCCGATCATGCCGAAGATCAGCACCAGGAGCGGCCAGACCGGCACCAGCGAGCGCCAGCGTTCGCGCCACAGCGCGTCGCGCGCCATGTCGACGCTGATCCGCGGCGCCACGTTGGGCTGCAGCACACTGCGGCCGATGATCATCAGGGTGTAGACCGCCGCCGTCAGCAGGCCCGGGATCACCCCGGCGATCAAGAGCTTGGTGATCGAGACCTCGGCGAAGACGCCGTAGATGACGAACATGATCGAGGGCGGGATCAGCGCCCCGAGCGTGCCCGAGGAGGCCACGACGCCGGTGGCGAGGCTCGGCGCGTAGCCCGCCTTGAGCATCTCCGGGATCGCCAGGCGGCCCATCGTGGCCGAGGTCGCGACCGAGGAGCCCGAGGCCGCGGCGAAGCCCGCCGAGGCGAAGTTGGTGGCCACCGCGAGCCCGCCGGGCAGGCCGCTCAGCCAGAGCCGCGCGGCCCGGAACATGGCCTCGGATATGCCGGTATTGTGGGCGATGGCGCCCATCAGGATGAACATCGGGATCGCGGAGAGGCCCCAATTGGCAGCCACCTCGAAGGGCGTGTTCTGCATCACCGCGAAGGCAACGCGTTCGTTGCGCAGGATCCAGAAGCCGAGGAAGGCCACCACCCCCAGCGCCACGCCGATGGGCATCCGGATGGCGATCAGCAGCAGCACCAGGCCAAGGCTGCCGAAGCCCAGCAGTTCGGGGCTCATAGGCCGTCTCCCTCGGGGTCGGTATGGGTTTCGGGCGAGTTGGGGTCGGGGCGGCCGGTGACGCCGGCGCGCAGGTCGCGGGCGACGAAGACCAGCACGTAGAGGGCCATCAGGCCGAAGCCCGCCACCACCAGCCAGCGCGACGGCCAGATCTCGACGAAGCCGGTGCCGGCCTCCTTGGCCTCGCGGATATGGGTCTTGTCGATGGCGACCTCGATCGCCTTCCAGGTGAAGACCGCGACATAGACGAAGGTGACGATGCCCACCGCGCCGTCGAGCAGCGTGCGCCAGCGCCATTTCATGCCCTGGGTGAACAGGTCGACGATGATGTGGCCGCGCTCGCGGGCGATCAGCGCCAGCGGCAGGAAGGCCAGCGCCGCCATGTTGTAGGCCGAGACGATCTCGACCGTGCCGGTGAGCGGCCGGTTGAAGAAGGTCCGGCCGATCACGTCGGCGGTGACGTGCAGCATCATCGCGGTCGCCGCGAGGCCGCCGATCCAGGCGGTCACCGTCGTGGCGACATCCAGCGCGCGTCGGACGACGTGCATGTATTCCCCTCCCCGATCAGTTTGGCGGGCCGCGGCGTCCGTGCGCCGCGGCCCCGTGGGCGCTCAGAGCGCGCCCGGATCGACCTTGGAATAGACCTCGGACCAGAGCGCGTCGCGGAACTTGTCGCGGTCGCTGCCGACCTCGCTGTCGATGATGCCCTTCCACTTCTCGAAGGCCGCCAGGTAGGCGTCGAGGATCGCTTCGGGGTTCTCGACGCCGGCCTCGCGGGCGTTCTCGGCGTTGAGCCCGTACTGCATCTTGTCGCGTTCCTGCATCGCCGCGTCGAACGGCGCGCCGCCCTCCACGAAGGCGATGCCGCGCTCCTTGGCGGCCGCCACTGCGGCCTCGTCGACGGCGATCTGCGCGTCGAAGGTGGTCATTGTGACGAGGTCGGGCGCGTGGTCGATATGTGCCTGCTGCTCTTCGGGGCTCATGTCCTCCCAGACGTCGCGGTTGACGTACATCATGATCGGCGGGCCGCCCATGCCCATCGGCGCCTGCACCACGGTGTCGGTGACGTCGATATAGCCGTAGCTGGTGAGCCAGGAGACCGCGCCCAGAACGCAGTCGATGGTGCCGCGCTCGAGCGCCGAGGTGGCCTCGGAGGGCGGCATCGAGACCGGCGTCGCGCCGACCAGTTCGGTCATGTTGACGCCGCCGCCGGAGGCGCGGACCTTGAGCCCCTGCATGTCGTCGATCGACTGCACGTCGCCGCGGCACATGAAGAGGTAGGGCGAGCTGCCGTAGCCGGCGAAGCCGACGGCGTCGTTGCGCTCGTACTCGTCGCGGCATTGCGGGCAGCCGAGCATCAGCATCTCGTTCATCGCGCCGACCGAGGCGAGGTAGTCGGTGCCGAGCAGCGACTGGCTGAAGATCAGGTTGGTCGCCGGCAGCATGCGCGGCTGGTAGGGCGCCATGACGAGCCCGGCATCCATCATGTTGGAGCCGACCGCCTCGGGCGTGGCCGGGCCGTTGGCGAGCTGCGCGCCGCCGACCATCTTCCATTCGATGGCACCGTCGGTGGCTTCGGCGACCATCTCGAAATACGGCTCGAGCGCCTCGGTGTTGGTGGCGTTGCTGGCGCCCAGCCATGAGCCGTAGATCAGCTCGCGGGCCTGCAGCGGCGTCGCCGCGAGGCCGACGGCCAGCGCCGCGACGGTGCAGTTCAGTGTCTTGCCTTGCATGGTCCAGTTTCCTCCCTCTGGATATGTGCCGCGCCGCGGAACGGCGCGCGCTATGGCTCGGCTCTGCGGATCACCTCGACGGTGCCGGCATCGGCATCGACGCGCACGATGTCGCCGTCGCGGATCAGCTCGGTCGGGTCGCGGTCGAAATCGGTCATCGACGGCACCCGCGTGACCACCGCGCCGAGCGCGACCTTGGCGGTGGTGACGGTGAACAGCATCGCCGCAGGGGCGCTGCCCAGCCGGCGCGTCATGTGGAAGTAATGCGACCAGCCCGACGACCCCTTGGCACCCTGGAAGATCAGGATCTTGCCGGCGAAGGACTGGCCGACCTTCTCGTGCCGGCGCTCGGTGATGGTGCCGGTGCGGGCGTCGATGCCGCCCCAGCCGGAGATCGTCTCGGTGGTCACGAAGGCCTCGCCCTCGGCGACGCCGCCGACCACGCAGCGGCCGGTCAGCCGCAGGATGCTCTCGCCCGCCTCGGCCATCACAGACCCCCGCTCCAGCGCCCGGTGAGCGCCGCGTCGATGCAGTGCTCGAGCGAGCCGAACCAGCATTGCTTGCCGGTGATCGCCGGCAGGTAATGCGCCTGCTTGCAGCTGTCGGTGGCGATGACCTCGGTGCCCGGCGGCACCGCGCGGTTGATCGCCGGGCAGCTGTCGGACATCACGTGTCCTCCCGCCGCCTCGATCACCGCGGTATAGCCGCTCTCGTCGCAGAGATGGCGGATCTGGCGCGGCGTGTGGACCCAGAGATGGGTGTTCGGGCTGATCTTGCGGCCGTCGAGCAGGGTGGCGATGCGCCACATCTGTTCGGCCGAATTGTGCGGGCAGCCGAGCATGATGAAATCGACGTCGGGGCTCGACGCGTTGGAATTGATCGCCTCGAAGGCGCGCCGGCGCTCGGCCGCGCCGTAGCTCAGTTCGACCTCCGGGGCGCGGCCGCCGAGCGCGGTGTCGAGATCCGGCGCCTCCGGCGTCACGCCCGGGATGTGGTACATCTCGATCCCGCCCGAGGACGCGCCCGCGGCGCCGAAATGCTTGAGATACATCGGCCGCGGCTGGGAGGTCAGCCCGTCCAGCACCGGCACCTCCTCCATCACCATCTCGCCCAGGGCATAGCCCATCAGGCCCCAATCCATCATCGTGTCGACCTCGGTCTCGATGCGGACGCGCTGCCGGGCGAAGCGGTTCTCGGGGCGGTGGAAGCCGAAATAGGGAATGCGCCCGGTGATCGAGGCGGCGCCGGTGCTCTCGCGCCCCTCGGTGTTGGTGCGCGCGCCAAGCACGGAATTGCAGTAGACCACCGCCGAGCTTTCCATCCAGGCGCAATGCTCGCGCTTCACCGGCACGTTGCCGACCTGGTAGGGCGTGCAGGTCGATTGCCACTGCACGCCGCGCTTGCCGAAATAGGCCTCGGACTTCTTCTGCAGCTCGGCCTGGGCGTCGGAGAAGCCCTGAAGCTTGTAGTTGCGGGTGTCGAGACCGTGGATCAGCTGGCAGGTGGAGACCACCGCCTGCGGCGTTTCCACGGTCTCGTCGCTGTCGAGGTTGAAGCGCGAGAACACGGTGTCGAAATCGTCCGGCCGGTCGAGATCGGCCTGCACGAAGGGCGTGGTCGAGGACCAGGTGCCGGCGACGTTCGAGACCTCGACCAGCCGCTCGGCGCCGAGCGCCTCGCCGTAGCGCAAGAGCAGGTCAATGGCGCGCGCCTTGGCCGGCCCCTCGGCGCCGTCGAGCATCGCGCGTTCCGTGTCGGTCAGCCTCATGCCGTCTCCTCCCAATCCGACCCTACCCTCGCGCGTTCCGTGACAGAACGGCCGAAATAGAGCGATAACCTCTCGCGTTTCGCGAAAGCCGGGCGCCTACCCGGCCATCGCCAGTTCCGGCGCCCGGTTGTCGAGCGTCGTGGTGCGGCGCAGCTCCCGGGGCTCGTCGAGATCGAAGGCGCGGCCGCGATGCAGCGTCGCGCGGTTGTCCCAGATCAGCGTGTCGCCGGACCGCCATTGGTGCCGCAGCACAAACTCCGGCCGCGTCGCATGTTCCAGCAGGTCGAGCAACAGCATCCGGCCCTCGGGCACGGTGAGGTCGCTGACCGCGCGGGCATGCACACCGAGGAACAGGTGCTTGCGGCCGGTTGCCGGGTTGGTGCGCACGATCGGCCACCAGGCCGGCTCCACCGCTGCCTTCTGCTCGTCGGTGTAGCTGTCATCACCCAGCAGGAAGCGCGAATGCAGCGCGTAATGCTCGGCCAGCCGGCCCTCCAGCATCTCCTTGGTGCGCTCGTCGAGCGCGTCATAGGCGGCGCGCAGGTCGGCGAACTCGGTGTCGCCGCCCCAGGACGGGTTCTTCACCGAATGCAGCATGGAATACTTCGCCGCGGGCTTCTGGAAGGACGAATCCGAGTGCCACATCTGGTTGGCGATGTTGTTGAGGATGCGCTTGTCGGTGCGCTTGGCGGGCTGGCCGTCGGCGCCGAGATTGCTGATGTCGCCGACCTCCAGATCGGCCACCCGGGCATCCTTGGCCACCACCTTCTTGAAGCCGATGTCGAGCGGCCCGAACTGCCGGGTGAAGGCCAGCTGCTGGTCGCTGCTCATCGGCTGGTCGCGGATCAGCACCACCGCGTGCTCGTCCATCAGTCGGTCGACCTCGGCGATCTGCTCCGCCGAGAGCGGCACCAGAACGTCCAGCCCCCCGGTGATCTCGACGCCGAAAGGCCCGTCGATGCGGCGCGTCTTCAACATGTCCGTCTCCTCCGTCACGGTGCGACCCCGTCGCTGCGGGTCAGGTTGTCCGACACCCGGGCCTGCAGCGCCGCGATGTCGAGTTGATGGACCGACCCGCTGCCGGCGAGGTCGAGCGCGTTGGCCGCGGCCATGCCCTGGGCCATGCAGGGTCCCATCACCCGCACCGAGGACAAGGCCGCCGGGTCGCCGTCGATGCAGCGGCCGACCGCCACGAGGTTGTCGGCCTCGGGCGAGATCATCGCCGAGAACGGCACGTAATGGACGTGATCCTCGTCGAAGGTCTCCCAGACGAAGCCCTCGGGGGCGTTGTGCAGCTCGATCGGCCAGGCGGTGCGCGCGATGGCGTCCTCGTAGCGCACCTGGCCGATCACCTCGTCGGTGGTGATGTGGTGGTTGGCCTTGATCCAGCGGGTCTGCCGGATCCCCGGGAAGCCGTAGGAGCGCACCGAGATGTTGCCGAAGATCGCCGGGAACTCGTCCTTCAGGAGCTGTACGCCGCGATCCACCTGGTCCTTGCCGATGAGGCCGGTGCGGCTCGCCTCGATCGGGTCGAGCGGCGTCTCCACATGGGTCATGTTGAGCACCGCCACCTCCTTGCCAGGGGTGTAGAAGACCAGCCCGTTGCGGCGCACCAGCCCGTATTCCTCGGCCTTCTCGGCGATCCGCCCGGCCAGCTCCTCGCGGGTGGGCTGGGGAGCGTCGAGGTTCAGCCCCTCGATCACCGCCTGCTGGCTGCCATAGACCATCTCGTCCGGCTCGCGGCATTCGAGCCCGGCGAGATAGGCCAGCGCCGCGTCGCCCGAGCAATCGGCAAAGCTCTCGGCGCGGATCGTGACATCGCCGTAGCGCGTCACCAGCCCGACCGCGCGCACCCGCCGGCCCTCGGTCTCGGCATGGCGCAGCACCGCGCCGGTCACCGGGATCACCCCGGCGGCGTCGAGCGAGGTTTCGACCCAGCGGCTGAGCGCGATCTCGTTGTAATGCACCACCGTGGTCATCGGCCCGTGGCGGTAGTAGCAGGCATCCGCGGCCTCGAGATAGGCCAGCATCTCGTCGGCGATGCCGAAGGTCAGGCGATGGCCGTGGGTGCCGTTGCGGTAAAGCCCGCAGAACGTGCCGATCAGCGAATTGACCGCCTGCCCGCCAAGCGCCGGCAGACCGTCGACGATCGCCACCGTCTTGCCCAGCCGTGCGGCCTCGAGCGCGGTGGTGGTGCCGGAAATCCCCGCCCCGATGACGCAGAGATCGACCTCGAGTTCGCGGTGCAGCACGTCGCCGCTGTGGCGGACGAGGCGGGTTCCGGTGTTGATCGGGCGACCGTGAGACATCGTTTATTCCTTGCGTTCCGTGGCGCGCGCGATCAGCGACGCGCCGTTTCTGAGCGGGGTGACGGTGCGCTCGTAGATCGACAGCCAGCCCGAATCCGCGGTCGGCCCGGGGGCCGTGAAGCCGGCGCGGCGGCGCGCCAGTTCGTCCTCGGCGACCACGAGGTCGAGCCGCTTTCCGGCGACGTCGATCTCGATCACGTCGCCGTCCTCGACCAGCGCGATGGGGCCGCCCTCGGCCCATTCGGGCTGCACCTCGCCCACCACCAGCCCCTTGTTGACCAGCCCCGAGAGCTGGCCGTCGGTGACCACCGCGACCTCGGGGCCGAGCCCGGCGCCCTCGATGGCGAAGACCAGCCGCGAGGCGCCGCCCATGCCGGGCCCGCCGCGCACGCCCTGGCCGCGCAACACCACCACGTCGCCGGCGCGGATGCCGCCGGCGCTGAGCGCCGCCTCGGCCTCGGCCGAGCTGTCGAAGACCCGGGCCGGGCCGGTGAAGGACAGCTTGCGGTCCGCGGTCCGGAGCCCGACCTTGACCACCCCGCTGGCGGGCGCCAGCGAGCCGGTCAGCAGCACGATGGCCGCCTCGCGGCCCCAGGGATCGTCGAGCGGGCGGATGACGTCCGCGTCCGCGTCGGCGACCGCGACCCCGGCGAGGGTGTCGGCGACGCTGCGGCCCGAGGCGGTCAGCGGGTCGGTGTCGAGCAGCGGCTCCAGCCGCTTCAGGATGCCTCGGGTGCCGCCGGCGGCCTCGAACTGCTCGATGGAGAGCGGGCCGATCGGGCGCACCGCGGTCAGCACCGGCACCCGGTCGCTTTCGGCATCGAAGGTCTCGTAGATGTCGATCTCCGCCCCGGCCTCGACCGCGATGGCCTGCAGGTGCTTGATGCAATTGATCGACCCGGCCTGGGCGAGATCGACGCGCACGGCGTTGCGGAAGGCGCCCGGGGTGAGGATCCGGCGCGGCGTCAGGTTCTCTTCGACCATCTCGACGATGCGCTGGCCGCTGGCCTCGACATGGCGCCACATGGCCGGCGAATTGGCCGCCACCGGCGCCGCGCCGGGCAGGCACATGCCGAGCGCCTCGGTCACCGAATGCATGGAATTGGCGGTGCCCATGCCGGAGCAGACGCCGGGCGAGCCGATCGCCACCTCGGTCATGCCCTTCAGCTTCTCGAAGCTGGTGCGGCCCTGGGCGTGGTAGCCGGCATGCAGGAAGACCTCCTCGATGTCGACATGCTCGCCGTCGAGATGGCCCGAGGATTGGTAGCCGCAGATCACCATCAGCGCCGGGATGTCGAGCCGTGCCGCCGCCATGAGCTGGCCCGGCACGGTCTTGTCGCAGGAGGTCAGAAGCAGCATGCCGTCGAGCTGCGCGCCCTCGACCTGCACTTCGATATCGTTGGCGATCAGGTCGCGGGTCGGCAGGATGTAGGTGGCGCGGCGGCCGGCCGAGATGATGAAGTCCGAGGGTGCCGAGGTCCGGATCTCGAAGGGCACGCCGCCGGCGGCGCGGATCGCCTCCTTGGCGCGGGCGGCGATGCCGTCGAGATGCGAGAAGCAGATCGCCATCTCGGACGAGGTGTTGACCACCGCGATCTTCGGCTTCTCCATGTCCTCGTCGGTCAGCCCGAGCGCCCGCCACTGCGCCCGGCGCACGGCCCAGCGGGACGTGCCGGGCTCGAAATTCGACCTGAGCTTGCGCGGCTCTTGCGCCATGGTGCCTCCTCGCGGACCCTGGGCGGCACCGGCGGGATGGCCGGCACGCCTGTCTTGCGGGCAAGCCTCGCCTTATTCGTTTCGGCAAACAATGCACCGATTTCCGCGTTCAACATTCGCGATTCGAGAAAGAAACAGCGCGGCGCCCGGGACCGGCGGGCGCGGGCTTGCCGTAGGGCGCGGCGCGGTGCAGTCTCCGGGGGTTCGATCTCACCCCGGCGCGCCGCACCGGCCGTCCGCCAAAGACCGGTCCGCACCCTGCCCGATCCCGCCCTCGACCCCCTGTTCCGCCGCCTGTCGGGATCGCGCTTCCGCGCCCGCTTCCGGCTCGGCGCGCGCGAGGCCGCCTACCTCGCGCGCTGCGGCGCGGCGGCGATCGAAGGGCATGCGGCAGAGTTCGTGGCCGCCCGGCTCGCCCCGGCGGCGCCGAAGAACGACGGCCGTCAGACGCCGATGCGCGGCCACCCGGTCTTCGTGGCGCAGCACGCCACCGCAACCTGTTGCCGCGGCTGCCTGGCGCGCTGGCACCGCCTGCCCGCCGGGCGCGAGCTCGACGCCGCCGAGCAGGCCCGCATCGTCGCGGTGATCATGGAATGGATCGCCCGGCAGCCGCAGCCCTGACCGGCCGGCGCGCCGGCGGGGGTGTCGAGGGCGCCCGGGCCGGTGGCCCGCGCCGATCTAGCGGCTGAGGTCGGCGACCATCTTGTCGACCAGCGCCGGGGTGACCTCGGGGCGCAGCCCGAACCACAGCTCCCAGGCCGGCGGCCCCTGGTGCAGGAGCATCCCGAGCCCGCCCACGACATGGTGCCCGCGGGCCTTCAGCGCGGCCAGGAAGGGCGTCTCGAGCGGCGCATAGACGATGTCGGCGGCGATGGCCTCCTGCGGTAGCGCCGCGCCGGTCAGGTCGAGCGGCGGCTGGCCCACCATGCCGAGGCTCGTCGTGTTGACCGCCAGCGCCACGCCCTCGAGCGCCGCCTCGCGCGCCGCCCAATCCTCCACCCGGATCGGCCCGCCGAGATCGGCGGCCACCGCCTCGGCCCGGGCGCGGGTGCGGTTGACCAGCCGGATCTCCGGCACCCCGGCCTCGATCAGCGCGTGGCAGACCGCGCGCGCCCCGCCCCCGGCGCCGATCACCGTGGCCGGACCGGCCTCCGCCCGCCAGTCCGGCGCGTTCTGGCGCAGGTTGCCGAGAAAGCCGCGCCAGTCGTTGTTGGTGCCGAAGAGACTGCCATCCTCGCGCACCGCGACGCAGGAGATCGCGCCGATCTTCTCGGCCACCGGGTCGATCTCGTCGACGACGCGCAACGCCTCCTGCTTGTGCGGGATGGTCAGGTTGACCCCGGAAAAGCGCAGCGGGTGCAGGCCGCGCAACGCCGCCTCCAGCGTGCCGGGCCGGACCTCCAGCGGCACGTAGGCGCCGCGCAGGCCCAGTTCCGCCATCCAGTGCCCGTGCATCAGCGGCGAGCGCGAATGCATGACCGGAAAGCCCATCACGCCGGCCAAGTGGAGGGTCTCGCTCATTGTCCGTCCTCCAGCTTGGCGGCGAAATGGTCCCAGGTGCGCTGGAAGAGCCCGGGATTGCGCAGCTTGGTCCGGGCGGCGGCGCATTCCTCGTCCGAGAAGACGTAGGGCGTGCCGATCTGCAGCGCCTGGACCTGCCGCTTGGCGTTCTCTTCCAGATAGGTGATCAGCGTGAAGGCCTCGACGATGTCGGCGCCGACGCAGGCCGCGCCGTGCGACTTCATCAGCGCCGCCGGCCCCTCGCCCAGCACCTCGGCCAGCCGCGCCGCCATCTCGGGCGAATTGATCGAGTCCGGCGTGTCGAGCACCCCCAGCGGATGCACCAGCGTGCCCTGCGCGAAGACCGGCAGATAGGGATGCCCGGTCATCGTCAGGTAGGTCGACCATTGCGGATGCGCGTGCACGATGGCGGCCACGTCCGGTCGCGCGCGGTAGAGCCCGGCATGCAGGTGGAATTCCAGCGGCGGCTTGCCCGCGCCCTCGATCAGCTGACCGTCGAAATCCACGAGGCAGATGTCGGCGGCGGTGAGCCGCGAGCGCTGCGCACTGCCGACGTTGATCAGCATGTACTCGCCCACGCGGATGCTGGCATGACCGTTGAAGTCGATGATGCCCTGCGCCTCCAGCATCCTTAGGCAGAGCGCCAGCCGCGCCTTTTCCGCGTCGATGTCCCTGTCGCCTGCCGTCACCATCCGGTCGCCTCCCGCACCTCTTGCCGCCACAGATCCCAGGCCCGCATGCCGGCGCCCTTGTTGGGCTCGTCGGCGAGCGCCCCCTCCTCGGCCGAGAGCGTGGCCAGATCGCCGCCCCCCGCCAGCGCTTGGGCCCAGTGCTGCACCCGGGCGCTGACCTCGGTATAGACCGCGCGGAACACCGCGACCTGCAGGCTCGGCCCGCAGGCGACGGAGCCATGCGCGCGCATCAGCGCCACGTCGGCCGCGCCCAGCACCTCGGCCAGCGCCACGCCCTTGGTGCAGTCACAGACCAGCATGTCGGTGGCGCCGAAGCGCTCGGAGATGTCGAAGACCGGCACCCCCTTGGCGAGGAAGGCGGCGTTGTGAAAGGTCGCGCGCATCGGCACATCGGTCAGCCCGAAGGGAATGACCGAGGGCGAATGGCTGTGCACCACCGCGCCCACGTCAGACCGCGCGCGGTAGATCTCGCCGTGGATGAAGCGTTCGAGGAAGCCCTTGCGGTCGTCGCCGTCGCAGGCCGTGCTGTCGAGGTCGAACTCCATCAGATCGGCGGGCTCCACCAGCGCGGGCGCCATGGCGCGCGACATCACGAAGCGGTCGGGGGCTTCGGGATGGCGGATCGAGACATGGCCGAAGGCGTCGACCACGCCGCGCGCGGCGAGGATGCGGCTGGCGGCGGCGAGGTCGGCGGCGAGCGCGGGCGACAGCGGTCCGGCGGAGGCGGGCATCAGATGATCACCTTGGTGTTCACGCTGTCGGGGAAGATCTCCTCGGGCGTGAATTGCCGGTGCGCGATGCCCTGCTGGTGCGTGTAGAGGCCCATCATCTCCCAGGTCTTGCGGTTGGGCTCCACGCCGAACGGGAACGGGTCGCGGCCGAAGATGCCCTGCATCTTGCGCCCGTAGGTCGGCAGCCAGGCCAGCGGGTAGCGCGACACCGCCGGGTCGAGAAGACGCGCGACGCTGCGGTCCTTCGACTCGAGAAAGGCGTTGAAGAGGTTGCGCGCGACCCAAGGGTGCGCGTCGTGGACCGATTTCTTCATCGCCACGATGTGCATGATCGGCCAGATGCCGGTCTCGGCGTAGTAATCCTCCTCCATGCCGACGAAGTCGGGATAGAGCCGCTCGACATCCGGGTGATCCTCGAGAAAGCAGGTCGGCGGCCGCGCGATGATGGCGCAATCGAGCTCTCCCGAGGCCAGCATCTCGGACAGCGACTTGTCCTTCACGCGGGCGATCTCGATGCCGTCGGGCAGGTTCAGCTCGACCTTCTCCTCGCGGCCGGGCGCGTTGGCGCCGGCCTGCACCCAGTTGATCTTCGTCAGGTCCATGCCGAGGTCGTTCTGCATCCAGCCGCGGATCCAGACGGCGGCGGAATGCGCCCATTCGGGCGAGCCCACCGACTTGCCGATCAGGTCCTCGGGCCGTGTGATGCCGGCCTTGCGGTTGACGTAGAAGGACGAGAAGCGGAACAGCCGCGAGCAGATCACCGGCAGGCCGATCAGGTCGCTGTCCGGCCGTGTGACCTGGGTGGAGAACTTGGCGAAGGACATCTCCGACAGGTCGAATTCGCGGTTCGCGGTCATCCGGGCGAAGCATTCGTGGTGCCCGAGCAGCAGCCAGTTGAGGTCGATCCCCTCGGGGCGCACCATGCCGGTGCGGATGTCGCGGAAATGGTCGTAATCGGTCGTCGCGATGGTGAGCGGCAGCTGGGTCATGGCGCGTGAGGGATCCGTCGCTTGAGGTTTGGCGCGCGGCGGCGCGGGCGGCCGGCGCCGGCCCCCGGCAAACGCGCCCGTTGGCCCGAGGCTAGGCGGGCCGGCCGGGGGCATTCAAACAAAAGTGGACCGGCGTTCCTTTAGGCAGAACGGCCCGCCTTCCCGGATTGCCTTCCCAACGCACCGCCGCACCCTGTGCGCCAGCCGGGCGCGGCGCCCCGGCGGCGACAGGGGAGGAACGGCATGCAGGTGGGAATCGTCGGTCTCGGCGCGATGGGTCTGGCGATGGCCGGGCATGTGAAACGGGCCGGCCATGCGGTCACCGGCCTCGACACCGACGCGGCCCGGCTGGAGGCGGCGCGGGAGGCGGGGCTCGGCACCGCCGCGGGGCTGGACGAGATCGCCGCCCGGGCCGAGGCCATCCTCGTGGTGGTGGCGACCGACGCGCAATGCCGCAGCGTGGTCGAGGCGCTCCTGGCCGCCGGGCCGCAGCCGGGCTGCGTCATTGCGGTGGCCGCCACCACCCATCCGCGCACCATGATCGATCTCGGCGCGGCCTGCGCCGAACGCGGCACGGGCCTCATCGACGCGCCGGTCTGCTACGGGCTGAAGGGCGCGCAGGACGGCGATCTGGTCTCGCTCTGCGGCGGCGCGGAGGCCGACATCGCCACCCTCCGCCCCGTGCTCGAGGCCTATTCCCGCAGCGTCGAGCATCTTGGCCCGCTGGGCGCCGGGCAGCTCGGCAAGACCTGCAACAACATGATGCACTGGGCCGCCTGCGTGGCCAATTACGAGGTGCTGGCGCTGGCCCGGTCCTGCGGCCTCGACGCCCAGGCGATGCGCGAGACGCTGCTGAAATGCCCAGCCCGCAACACCACGCTGGAACGCTGGGACACCACCCGCTTCACCTGGCACGAGAAGGACCTGGACGTGGCGCTGGAGCTGAGCCAGCAGGCCGGGCTGTCGCTGCCGCTTTTCGGCGCCGTCGACCAGCTGGTGAAGCGCCTCGGCCCCGACCGGGTGCGCGAGCTGCTGCACGAGGACAAGGCGGAATATCTCGGCCTGCCGATCACCGCCCGGCCGCTGTCGGAGGTCACCAGGCAGGGCTGAGCGCCGTTCTGCCATACGAAACGTTGTGCCATTGACGGGAATGGCGCCCTCTCGCTACGCTCGCCCCGAAGTCACAGGGGAGGACACCGGATGTCAGAGACCTCCGAGACCGACGCCGGCGTCGGGCACAACAGCGAGAAGCGCGAAAAGGTCGTCTGGGAGCGCTGGACCAAGAAGCGCACCTTCGTCCGCGCGCTCGAGGGCACCTACGGCCAGCTCAAGGAAGAGCTTTACCAGCAGCCGCGGGTCTACCGGACCTCGGAGATGAAGTGGAAGGGCGGGCCGCAGAACTTCGGCAAGAAGGTCATCAACCCGCAGGCCAACCGCATCGCCCAGTCGATCGAGGCGCATGTCGATGTCTACGCCCCGCACGGCTACGGCCAGACCCACGGCCACATGAACTCCGCGGTGTTCTTCGTGCTGAAGGGCAAGGGCTACGACATCCATGACGGCCGGCGGCTCGACTGGGAGGCCGGCGACGCGCTGATCGTGGAGAATGCCTGCGTCCACCAGCACCTGAACGACACCGACGAAGAGGTCTACGTGCTGGTCCTGAAGGCCAAGCCGCTGTTTCTCTTCATGCACATGATCTTCCAGAAGATGGTGCATTTCCCGCCCGAGGAGCCGGTGCCGGGGCACGAGGACTACACCCCGCCGTCCAGCCTGTGAGGAGAGCGAGATGAGCATGGATCCGACCACCTTCGCCGACGCCATCGAACGCCAGCGGGCCAAGTCGCAGGGCCCCGAGGTCAGCTTCTACAACGACGCGCTGAAGGCCAGCCAGGCGTTCCGCAAGGAATATCCCGAGCGGCTGAACGTGGTGAAGCACGACCAGATGCCGATGGAGCGCTCGGCCGACGGGCTGATCAAGCACGTCATCAACGAGGCGATGGACACCAAGGAATGCTGCATCGACATCTACATGCAGTTCATCGCCGCCGGGAAGGCCACCGGCACCTCGCGGCATCTGTCCGAAGAGATCGCCTTCGTCATCGAGGGCTCGGGCTATGACGAGCATTTCGACGTCCATTTCGAGTGCAAGGAAGCCTTCGAATGGAGCTGGGACACCACCCCCAAGCGCTACGATTGGGGCCCGGGCGATTTCATCTACGTGCCGCCCTACGTGGCGCACAAGCGGTTCAACACGTCCCAAATCGAGGCCCGCGTCATCGTCTGCAACAGCCGGGTGATGAAGGCGATCGGGCTCGACTGGTTCGACCAGCTGGAGCCCGCCGAGGGGTTCGAGGATGTCTGGGTGCCGCCCGCCGACGAGTGAGCCGCCGGAACGGAAGCGATCAGAGCGCGGACCGCGGGGCGGTCCGCGCCCTTTGCGTTTTGGGGCGTCCGCAGATCGGGTTGGTGGGCCGTGCGGGACGAAGCCGCCCGTCGGCCGAAGGGCGCCCGCCACGCAGGATGGCCGGGCACGGCCCTGTGCTGCACCGAGCGCCCTGCCACGGGTCTGGCGGTGGCTCCGGCAACCGCGGGTTCCGAACGCCGCTCACCGGGCGCACGACGTGCCGCAGCTCGATCCGCTGGCAGGTATCCGGCCTCGGAGGAGCGGGCGGCCTGCGGGGTTTATTCCGTCGGGATCATCAGATGGGCATAGGGCGTTCCCGGCCACATGACCCACGGCTGACCTCCGCCTTCCGGAACCTCGGTCGGATAGGCATCGAACAGCGGCCCGGCAGCCGAGCCGACGATCATCACGTGCGGGCCCGCAACCACCCACTGGTTGTCGGCTGTCTCTCCTTCCGCATAGGGGTCCGTGTTGCTCGCCCCCTCGTCGCCCAACAGCATGTAGACGAAGCCCAGGGTGTCCGGAGGATCCTCTTTGGCCATCCAGGCCTGCAGGAAAGTCATCGACGCTTCGTCCGCGCACATCGGATCGGTTCCGGGGTACATGCATGTCCATCCGTTGGTGCCTTCCCGGAGCACCTCGATCTCACCCTCCCCGGTGATGTTCAGCAGCGTGGAGTTTTCGAGCACGGCCGCCGGCGCAACGCCATCGAGTCGGTCCATCAAGCCGTCGACGGTGACATCGGCGGTCTGGCTCATGGCCGAGCTAGCCAGCAGGATGCCTAGTCCGGCGCTCACAGCAATTGTCAGGTTTTCCATGGCAGCGCTTTCCTCTTCTGGGACACGCTATCGCCATCCGGACGCCAACCGCCCGATGGCGGTAGTCCGGGCATCATACGCCTGTCGGACGCATTTATTAAGAAAAGTCCGCGCTGCGGCGAGGCCAGCGCGCGCTCCACCCGGCCCGGCCCGTCCGTTTCGCGCTCGAAGCCCGCGTCGGCGCGCGGTCCGTCGTGACACCGGTTCGGGAACGGGACGGCGCTGCCGATCATCTCCGGCCGCAAAACGAGGTCGAGATCGAAGCACGGGTGTTTTCCGTGACTTCGACCTGCACGGGGCGCAGCGTCTTGCTCTGGAAGGCGGCGACGCGGTCGCGCATGCAGGCGCCGAGAACGCGGCCGGCGACCCTGCGCCTGACGCGGTCACAGCCGCGCCGCTTGCTGTCGATGGCAAGGGTGAACGGCGCGAGATCGCGGAGGTTGCCCGCGCGGATCGCCCCGACCGGCTTTGGCGGGAGTGGGCGTTTCTGGCCGGCGAGCCTGCCACGGCTCCAGCGCCGCGTCGGCCTGGTGATCGGGCGCTTGCTGTCGGCAAGAGATCTCCTCTATCCGCCCCTCCGGCCCAAGCCTCGCCCCCGCGTGACCGCGCCCGTGCAGGCGAGGTCGCGAACGACCGGTGATGAAGCCGAGCGCCGGCGCTCCACCGCCGCGCTGCCGCGGAACGGCTCCGAGTGCGTACCGACCGGTCGTGCGGCGTCCCTGTGCGGCGGGACTGCGCATCTAGCTGACGTCAGACGTGAATTGTGCTATTATGTTTCCATTAAAAATTGCATTTCAGGGGATGAATTATGACACCTTGGGAACTCCATGGCCACGAACTGGCGAATTGCAATTGCGCGACAGGTTGCCCTTGTCAATTCATGGCACTTCCGACACGCGGCAACTGCGAAGCGGTTGCCGCATTTGCTTTCGACAGCGGGCATTACGGCGATGTCGACCTGAGTGGCACGAAGTCGGCACTGGTCGCGCATTGGCCCGGCGCCATTCACGAGGGCAATGGCACGATGCAGTATATCGTGGACGAGGGCTGCACGGCCGAACAGCGGGACGCGCTCTTCAAGATCATGAACGGAGACGACACCGAGGACATGGCGACCATGTGGTGGGTGTTCTCGATGATGTCACCAACGAAGCTGGAAAAGCTGGTCAAGCCCATCGAGCTTGAAATCGACATGGAAGCGAGAAAGGGCAGCGCCCGGGTTCCCGGTGTCTTCGAAACCACGGCCGTTCCGATCACCAACCCAGTGACCGGGGCCGAACACAGGGCGCGGATCAACCTGCCGCACGGCTTCGAGTTCCGAATTGCCGAAATGGCAAAGGGCACGACGACGACTAGCGGGGCCATCGAATTGAAGAACAATCGGGATTCGCACGTGCATATCGTCGAAATCCACCTGTCCAACAAAGGCGTGCTCGACGCCGCCTGAGCGAAGCAAGCCGATGGCGGATCATGGTTTGACGGAACGCCTGCTGCGACGCGACCGCAGCCTGCTGATCGCCATGATCGGCATGCTCATCGTATTGGCGGGTCTCTACACGGTCCACGGCGTGGGCATGAGGATGAGCGCGCTGGAGATGACGGCCATGCGCGGCATGCGCGACATGCCGGGTCCGCAAATCCCCGGCGACTGGACATTGGGCTATGCCGTCCTCGTCCTGCTCATGTGGTGGGTGATGATGGTCGCGATGATGCTGCCCAGCGTGGCGCCCACCGTGCTGCTGCATGCCGGATTGATGCGCCGCAGCGGACACGCGGCCGACGTTCCGACGATGTCGGCCGCGTTTCTCGCAGGCTACCTGTTGATCTGGGGCGTCTTCAGCCTGGCCGCGACGGGCCTGCAATATGGCCTTGAGGCCGTCGGTATCGTCTCGGCGACCATGATGACCCTGATCGGCACCGTGCCTGGCGGGTTGGTTCTGATCGCGGCGGGCCTCTTCCAGTTCACGCCACTCAAGCGGGCCTGTCTCAGCCATTGCCAATCGCCCGCCAGGTTCCTCACGAAAAGGCGGCGACCGGGGCACCGGGGGGCATTCAGGATGGGCGCCGAACACGGGATGTATTGCCTCGGCTGCTGCTGGTTCCTGATGGCGCTACTGTTTGTCGGCGGGATCATGAACCTCTATTGGATCGTGGGGATTGCCGCCTTTGTCGCCTTCGAGAAGCTGACGCCCTATGGCGGTCCGATCGGCAAGCTCGCCGGTGCGGCACTCATCCTCTGGGGCAGCTGGGTCGCAATTTCGGCGCTGTAGCGCCGGCCGATGTCGTCTCCCATTTCGGGTCCGTTTGCCGCCATTGAAGAATACATTGGGGCAAGAGCGGCTGTCCGAACAGCCGCTCCCGCTTGAATGCCGGACGGCGCCCACATCCCTTGCGGCATTCTGCTCATCTTAAAGCGCATCTGTGCTCGGAAGAGACAGCGACCGTCGACATGGGCTCCGCGGCGCGTGCCTCAGCTCGTGCAGAACTCGCAGATCGTTTCCTCGAAGAAGGCGCCCCGCGCGTCCACGGGCAGCGAGGACAGGCCGGCACCGGTCCAGTCGGCCTCGAGCCGGTAAAGCGCCTTGGCATCGATGCCATGCCCGAAGATGTAGGCTTCGACATAGCCCTCGTTCTTCGCTTCGAGCACGATGAAATGGGCGCCGTTGATCTCCACGGCGTCGATCTCGCGGACATCCAACGTCGCAAGCAGGCCCTGGGAGGCGCCGGTCACGGGCTCGTCTGTCCGGATCGCGAACTGGTCCGCCGAAGCGGCGCCGGTCGTGGCAAGGACGAGGGCGATGGCGGCCGGGGTCGGTGTCATGCGTTTCATGTGTCGTTTCCTTTCGGGCACGGGTTCGGTATCATTCCCCCGGCACGGTATCTTCTTTGGACAGGCCAATTCCGACATGCGGGGCGGCGGTGGCCTTGATCGGAGGTCAGGGAGGTGCGTTTCGTCAAACGAAGAGAGGCGAAATCCTCTGAAATCGACCTTGGGACAGCGGTTCTCGACCGCTCCGTCGGGCGGCTTTTTTCCCATGACGACAAGGAGCTGGACCTGCGGCACCAGTCGCGCGAGGTGCTCATGGCGCTGGCCAGGGCGCCGGGTGAAACGGTCAGCCAGGATGCGCTGATCGAAGAGGTCTGGCAGGGCCGCGCGGTAACCACAGACAGCGTCGCGCAATGCATCGCCGAGATACGGCGGGTCCTTGAGGACACCGACAAGCGCATCGTCGAAACCGTGCCGCGCAAGGGGTATCGGCTGGTTCCGCCCGCCCCGGCCGCGCCGGATCGGTCGCCGCGCAGGCGAAAGCTGGCCCTGCTGGCCGTCATGGTGCTCGGCGCCTGCGCGCTTGCCTTCGCCCTGCTGCGCCCCGCAGAGCCGCCAGGGCCGCCGGTGATCGCGGTCCTGCCGTTCGACGACTTCAGCCCGCCGGAATACCAAGGCTACCTGAGCGATGCGGTGAGCGACAACATCACGACCTTGCTGGCACGCTACCCGCAGTTCCTGATCATCTCCCGGAGGTCCAGCTTTACCTTCCGTGACTCCGAGCTTGCCGTGTCGGACATCGCGGAACGGCTCGGCGCCGATTTCGTGCTGGAAGGCAGCCAGCAATACGACGGCACGCATGTGCGCACGACGGCCCGGTTGATCGACGGTGCGACGGAGGCAAACCTCTGGGCCGACGAGTTTGACGTGCCCCTGGACGAGCTGTTGCGCGCGAACAGCCGGATCAGCCGCAAGATCGCCAACGCGGTGGGGGAAAAGGTCGTCGACATGGCCGAGCCCCAGATGTCGGACGGCGATGTCAGCGCCCTGCTGATCGCGAACGCGGCACAAAGCCGGATCATGCGCAATTTCTCCCGGGATAGCCTGCTGGTCAACATCGCGGAGCAGGAGCAGTCCATCCGGGACTATCCCGATTCCGCCTGGGGCCCGGTGGGCCAAGCCCTGTCGCTTCGCATCGGGCTGCGCTACGGCTGGGTCGAAGGCGACGAGACTGCGATCCGCCAGCGGATGGGCGATCTTGCCCGCAAGGGGGTGGAGCTCGACCCCAACAATTTCCTCGCCTTTCACGCCTTGGGGCGCGTGCTGATGTTCAACCGTGATGTCGAGGGTGCCATCAGCGCCTTCCACCGCGCGGTGGAGTTGAATCCGTCCTCGTCATTCGCCCGAAACGCCTTGGCGCAGGCGCTGGCCTTTGTCGGCAAGACGGACGAGGCGCTGGAAGAGATCGCCGATATCGAGCTGATCGATCCGCTTTACGGGCACGACACGAACTGGACCAAAGCACGGATCCAGTGGCAGAAAGGCGTCTGCGACGCGGCGCTGGACACGTTCACAGCCGCGCCGTCGATGCCGGTGGCCGCGAACAAGACGCTGGCCGCGATCCACCTCTGCCTTGGCAACCCGGTCAGGGCGGAGGCCGCGATGGCGGCTTTCCTAGGCGAAAACCCCGACTGGACCGTGGCGCGCGAACGGGCAGTGATCACGGGCATGTGGACGGCGCCGGGGCTGGCAGATCGCTGGCTGGCAGCGCTGGAGGCCGCGGGCATGCCCCTGTGAGATGCGCACGGGCATTATGGCACGGCGTGTCCTGAGGCTCTGGTGACATCCACCGGTCGCATCCGCCGCGGAAAGGCGGATAAATGTCGGCTCCTCGCTCCGAACGAAGTCGTCCCCCGCAAGTTGCGGACACCCCCTTGCGTTTCGGGGGGCCTTGCGGGGGTGCCCTACTCGACCGGGTTCGGGGTGCCGAAGCCCGCGATGAGCCCCACGAGCATCGCCAGGATCCCCGCCGCGAAGGGCACGGCGAGGACCGAGACGGCGCGCAGCCGCAGGAAGGACGCGCCCATCAGCGGCAGCTCGTAGATAAAGATGCGGTGCGCCGCGTAGACCGCCCAGGAGGTCACGAAGGTCACCAGCGCCGCCGGCGCCGCGCCGGCCTTGGCGAAGACCGCGGCGATGGCGAAGGCGATGACCGGCCCGGCCGGCACCAGCAGGCCCGCCGCGGCGGCGACCGGCAGGGCCAGAAGCCCGGCATCGGTGCCGAGATGGGCCGAGATCGCGCGCTGCGGGATCAGCTCGGCGATGAAGCCCGCCGCCACCAGCGCGCAGAGCATCCGCGGCACCAGCTTGGCGAATTGCTCGATCAGCCGCTGCACCACCGGCCCGGCCGCCACCCGCCGACGCACGGCGAGGACCAGGAGGCCCGCCAGCATCGCGAGAAGGACGAGAAAGCCCGCGCTCATGCCCGCGCCGGCCGCCTGTCGCCGTCCCCGGGCGGCTCTTCCTTGAGCCGCAGCGTGAAGGGCAGCCGCCGCGCGAACAGCCCGGCCAGGACCGGCAGCGGCAGGCTGACGAGAATGCGCAGGAAGGCGAATTCGGCCCCCATGAAGGGCACGTCCCAGACCAGCACGCGCTGCAGCCCGAGCGTCGCCCAGGAGGTGATGTAGGCCACCATGGCGCCGCGATCGGCGCCCGAGGCGGCCAGCACGGCGAGCAGCGCATAGGCCGAGGACGGCCCGCCCGGCGTCACCGCGCCGGCGGCGGTGGCGATGACAAGGCCCATGATGCCGCTCTCGGTGCCGACCAGCGCCGAGATGCGGTCGCGCGGCAGCAGGAACCAGATCAGCGCGGCGATCGACAGCGCCACGATCACCCGCGGCATCAGGTCGACGACCAGCGCACCGTCATGCAGGATGGCGCGCATCACCGCCTCGGGCCCCTTGACCGCCCAGCACAGCGCGCCGGTGCCGACGGCGACCGCCGCGAAACCCCAGAAGCCCTTGCCGAACCCGTCGATCAGCACCTCGCGGCGCCAGTCGGGATCGGACAGGAAGGCAAAGCGGGGCACGGCGGGGCGGCCTCCTTCAAAAATCGATCAATGATGGTGGTGGGAATGGTCGTCGTGGCTGTGGCCGTGATGGTGGTCCTGTTCGGCGCGGTGCGCCGCGGCGAGGCGCTGCGGCTCGGCATGGCCGGCGCTCACCGCCTCGATCAGCGCGCGGAAGAGATCGGCCTCGGGCGGCAGTTGCCCGGCGAGGTAGCCCGCCAGCCGCGCCAGCGCGATGGCCTGGGCGGCCAGCGCGTCGACCGTCTCGTCCTCCTCGGCGGCGGCGATGTCGGCCATGGCGCGGGCCAGCCCGTCGCGGAAGACGGCTTCCATGTAGGCGGCGCGGCCCTCTGCCTCGGCGAGGCCGCGGGGCGCGGCGCCGGGCGCTGTGCCCGGCTCCAGCCCCTGCCGGCGGGCCATCACCCGCATCTGCTCGAGCAGGTCCTGTCCGACCTGCACCTGTTCGTCGATCTCGCCGCACATGGCCCTGACCCTTCTATGGGGCGCGCCCTAGAGCGCGCCGAAGCTTTCGACGGCGAGGCTGCCGCCGACCCAGACCGCGAAGACGCCGATCCCGGCCATCGCCACGGGGCGCATCCAGCTGGCGCCGCGCTCCAAGAGGCCGAGCGGCAGGCTGGCCGCGGCGCTGAGCGCCGCCATGCCGGCCAGCGAGCCCAAGCCGAAGATGGCGCAATAGGCCATCGCCTGGGCCAGGCTGTCGGTCGCCGCCACGGTCAGCACAAGCAGGCCCGCGGACCCCGCCGCGCCGTGCACGAGGCCAACCCCGACGGTGCCGAGATGGCCCGGCGCGCGGTGGCTGTGGCCGTGCGGCGAAGCGGCGTGCTCGCCCGTCTCGCCGGCATGGCTGTGGGCATGGATGTGGCGGCGGCCGTCATGCTCGTGCACGTGGATGTGCACGCGGTCGCGCCGCAGCCGCCACAGCATGCGCAGGCCGAGCCCCGCGATCATCAGCCCGACGGCGAATTCCAGCCCGGCCTCGAGCCGGCCCGAGATGGTGAGCCCGAGCGCGATCACCGTGGCACAGATCGCGAACAGCGCCAGCGTGTGACCGGCGCCCCAGGCCATTCCGCGCAGGATCAGCCGGCGCGGGCCGTCCTCGCGCCCGGTCATCGCCGCCACCGCGGCGAGGTGGTCGGCCTCCAACGCATGCGCCATGCCGATGACGAAGCCCAGCCACAGCACGGCCCAGCCGCCCCACAGCCCGAGTGCCGCGCCGGTCCCGGCGATCAGCACGCCGCCCAGGATCAGGGCGGTCTTTCTCCCCACGCCGCTCATGCCCGGAGCGCCGTCAGCATGGCGGGGATGAAATCGTCGTCCTGCGCCACCACCAGGACCCGCGCGAAGCGGCGCATGGCGTTGACCACCGCCGAGACGTCGCGGTCGCCGCGGCCCTGCGCCAGGGCCAGGCCCGCGCACATGATCCGCCGCTCGAAGCATTCGCGCGCGATCACCTCGGCCGCGCCCTCGCCGCTGCCCTCGGTGGCCAGCAGCACCACCATGTCGGCGCCCTCCAGCTCCTCGATCAGCGCCGCGGCGGAGCCGTCGGGGTGGCTGAGCGGCAGGTCGGCGGCTCGGGTCTCGGGATCGACCGCGGTGGCGCCCAGCGTCAGGAAATGCGCGTCGTTCCACGGCGCCTCGGTGACGCCGTACATCGCTTCCGCCGCCGCCGGGTCGAGTGCGAAGATGCGGCTCGACCGGGTGCGCGAATTCGGATGCTGGATGCGGAAGCGGGCCTCCTCGGCGGTCGCCGCGCGGGCGCAGGCATGCAGCATGGTCGGATGGTCGACCGGGCCGCGCCCTTCCCGCGTGGCGTTGTCCGCCTCGAAGATGTCGTCTGAATCGTGCGGCATGCGGGGGGGCGTCCTTACACCGAGGTCTGCTTGACGCCGTGGCGGACCGTCAGATCCTCGGCCATGGCGTCCTGGAAGGGCTCGTCCTGCGGCAGCACCCGCGCGGCCGAGCGGACCATCTGGTGCTCGGGCACCCGGCCCGGCGGGTCGATGCCCTTGTCGCGCAGCGCGGTGACCGCCTTCTTCAGCCGGTGCCGCGCCATGATGATGCCGTTGTCGGTCGACACGAGGTTCTCCTTCGTCCGGTCGACGATCGGCCCCATGCTTTCCTGCAGGCTGGCATCCTGCATGGCAATGCCCCAGATGCCCGAGAAGCTCTCGCCGCTCTTCTGCGCCTCGCGATCCATCAGGTAGTCGTTGTCCTTGTTCTGGAGCGGGCGGAAGGTGCCGGGCACGTACTGGTTGTGGATGCCGTAGCCGTCGATCATCGCCTGCCGCTCCTCGTCGGTGAGCGCGCGGGTCGGGTGGTAGTCGAAGGACCAGGCCCAGCAATTGTGATCGTCGATCGGGATCCAGAAATGGCCGTGCACCGGGTGGTCGCCGCGCGGCGGCACCATGGTGAAGGACGGCATGACCCAGGGCGTCACGCGCCAGTAGTAATGCCCCTCCTCGGCCATGCGCCGGGCTCCGATCATCAGGCCGCCATCGGACTGCACCACCTCGAAGACCGGCTTCTTGTCGTTCTGGTTGTACTGGTTGCCCTTGGCGCCCTTGAAGAGCGGGTCGCTCTTCAGCCCGCCGGAATGCAGGAAGGAGACGTGCGAGCTGTCGATGCCGCCCTCCATCGCCTGCAGCCAGTTGCATTCCTGCCAGCGCTTGGAGGTGTAGGTCTGCTCTTCGGGAACGGTGGCAAACTCCCAGGTCGGCTCGGGCGGCCGGTCCTCTTTGTCGCCCATATGGGTCCAGAGCACGTCGCCGATCTTGATCAGCGGGTAGGCCCGGAGCTTGATCTTCTCGCAGAAGCCCGATTCTTCGGGCTCCGAAGGCACCTCGATGCACTGGCCGGTATAGTCGTATTTCCAGCCGTGATAGGGGCAGCGCAGCCCGCCCTCCTCGTTACGGCCGAACCACAGCGACACGCCGCGATGGGCGCAGAACTCGTCCATCAGGCCGTAGCGGCCCTTGCTGTCGCGGAACGCGATCAGCCGCTCGCCGAGGAGCTTCACGCGCACCGGCGGGCAATCGTCCTCGGGCAGCTCCCGCGCCAAGAGCGCCGGGATCCAGTATTTCCGGAACATGTCGCCCATGGCGGTGCCCGGGTCGGTCTGGGTCAAGAGATCGTTGACATCCTTGCGCAGCATGGCGCTCGCTCCTTCCCTAAGTCCTGCGCGCCCGCGGCGGCGCGGGGCGCTGTGCCCGGCCGCCGCGGCGCCCGTGTGATCCGGTCCCTCGGACCGCGCCGCCTCAGCCCTTGGGCGGCAGGTCGGCCTTTTCGGCCTCGTAGGCCGCGTCCATCTTCGAGGACAGGCCGTTTTCCTTCAGCGCGTCGGCGAACATGGTGCGCACCAGGTCGCTCTCGTCGGCATAGTCGATCTGGTCGCCGCCGATGCGCTGGCTGATCCACGCCTTCGGCACGCCCTGCTCGTTGCGGATCGCCACGCCCTCGTACTTGAAGGCCAGATAGCGCGCCGGCGTGGTGCCGGTGTTGAAGTGCTGGTGATACCACATGTTGGGCGGCACGATCATCGAGCCCGGCTTCCAGTCGTAGCGCTTGGGCTCGGCGCCCTCGGGCCACATCAGCGAATAGCCCTCGCCCGACAGGATGATGACATGCGCGCCGGGGCCGTGGCGGTGGCACTTCTTGTAGGTGCCGACCGGGAACTGGCTGATATGGCTGTTCATCGAGCACTTGGCGAGCTGGAAGCGGATATGCCCGCCGCCGGCGCCGCGCTCCTTGGCCTCGACGAGCGGCAGGTTGACCGCGTCGGCGACGTAGTTGGTCTCGAGCAGCAGGCCCTGCATCTCCTTCTGCTCGGCGAAGTAGTCGGGCTCGCCCGAGAACCGGCCCTTGAAGTCGTGCGACGTGTTGAAGATGAAGTCGGGCTCTTCGTAGACGTTCATGATCGGCGGCATGTTGGTGACGCCGATATAGCGCGCGGGCTCCGAGCCCGAGCCGTTGAAATGCTGGTGGTTGGCGTTGAGCGGGATGCCGAAGATCGCGCCCGGCCCCCATTCGAAGCTCACCTTGTTGCCGGCATCGTCCCAGACCACGGTGGAGCCGCGGCCCGACAGGATCAGCACCGTCTCCTCGAAGAGCTGGCGGTGCGGCGCCAGCTTGCCGCCGGCGGGGATCTCCATGACGTAGCAATCGTTGGTGGTGCGGCTGGCGTCGTGGTTCATGAACACCGCGTTGCCGCCGCGCCGCGCCCAGGGCTTCAGCTCCACCTCGTGCAGCGACGGCACGTAATTGCCGTTGATGATGTCGAGCCCCTCGGCCTTCAGGAAACGCGTATAGGGCGTCTCCTTCTCGGTCTTGAACTTCTCGGCCAGCTTGTCGGACACCCGTGCATGCGTGTTCATCGTCACTCCCTCCCCCGGTGCCTGCCCGTCGCGGGCCCCGGACTTTTTCGGTTGCATGAACGATAGGCTCCCGGCTACGGTCGCGTCAATGGACCACCGGTCCACATAAAGGAACGCGTGATGGCCGACGAGAAGCGACCCGAGAGACACACGATCGACGATCACATGTTCGGCGATTTCTACCCGCACGAACATGGCCCGGACGCCGATCACGATCACGACGACATCGATCCGGGCCCGCTCGAGGAGAACCCGATCTGGCAGCGCGACAACGTGGCGCTGACCAGCGTCGGCATCGATATCGGCAGCGCCGGCACACAGGTGATCTTTTCCACCATCCATCTGCAGCGCGTCGCCGACAGCCATGCCTCGCGCTACGTCATCGTCGACCGCAAGACCGCCTATGAGAGCCCCGTCGCCTTCACCCCCTATGCCGGCGAGACCGAGATCGACGCCGCGGCGCTCGGCGCGATCATCGATGCCGCCTATGCCGAGGCCGCGGTGCGCCCCGCCGACATCGACACCGGCGTGGTGATCCTGACCGGCGAGGCGCTGCGCCGCGCCAACGCCGAGGCGATCGCCGGCGTGGTCTCGGAAAAGGGCGGCGATTTCGTCACCGCCACCGCCGGCAACCACATGGAGGCGATGCTGGCCGCCTACGGGTCCGGCGCCGCCAAGGCGAGCCATGACGGGCAGTCGCGCATCCTCAACGTCGATATCGGCGGTGGGACGACGAAGCTGGCGCTCTGCGTCAAGGGCGAGGTCGTCTGGACCGCCGCCATGGGCATCGGCGGGCGGCTGATCGCCACCGAGGACGGCGCGGTGCGCCGGCTGGAGCCCACCGGGCGCCACCACGCCGCCGCTGCGGGGCTCGACCTGGCGCTCGGCGCGCCCTGCCCGCCCGACGCGCTGGAACGCGTCGCGGCGCACATGGCCGACCTGTTGGTCGCCGCGGTGACGCGGCGGCCCCTGCCGCCGGAGGTCGCGGAGCTGTTCCTGACCGACATTCCCGACGACATCGGGCAACTCGACGCGATCATCGTCTCGGGCGGGGTCGGCGAATACGTCGCCGGGCGCGAGGACCGCGATTTCGGCGATATCGGCTTCCATCTCGGGCGCCTCCTGCGCGCCCGGCTCGATGCCGGCGACTTCGGCGCACCGCTGCGCGAAGCCGCGGCCTGCATCCGCGCCACCGCGCTCGGCGCCTCGGAATATTCGGTGCAGCTCTCGGGCCAGACCTCGACCATCACCCGCCCCGGCAAGGTGCTGCCGCGGCGCTCCATGCAGGTCCTGAAACCGGCGCTCGACCTCACCGGCGAGCCAACGCCGGACGAGATCGCCGAGGCCATCCGCCACCATTTCGAGGCTTTCGACCTCGCGCCGGCGACCGACGAGGTGGCGCTCGCCTTCGAGTTCGACCGCGCGCCCGAATACGGCGCCATCCGCCGCCTCGCCGACGGCATCGCGTCCGCCCTGCGGCCGCGGCTCGACGCCGGCCACCCGCTGCACGTGATGATCGACGGCGACATCGCGCAGACCCTGGGCGGCATCCTGCGCGACGAGATCGGGCTTGCGAACGACCTGCTGATCCTCGACGGCATCGCGCTGCGCGATTTCGACTATATCGACCTCGGCAAGGTGCGGCTGCCCTCCTTCACCGTGCCGGTGACGGTCAAGTCGCTGCTCTTCTCCGAGGATCCGCGCGGGCCGCGGCGGCAGGAGCGCATCCAGTTCCAGCCGGCGCACGGCCACAGCCACCCGCACGGCCATCACCACCACCAAGGCCACGACCATCACCACGGCCACGGCCACGGCCACGGGCACGCGCACGATCACGGGCACCATCACCACGATCCCGACGCGGAGCGGTCGTAATGGCGGGGATGCGATTGACAGGTAACGCCGCCGTCCCGAAAACTGGAAAGCGGTTCTATCCAGCGGAACGGAGCGCATGATGTCGGACGAAGTCGAAGCCAAGCCCGCCGGGCGGAAGGAGATCAACCGCAACCCCCGGCGCGACAGCTCGCGGCTGTCCTCGGTGGCGACCGCGATCCATCTCCTGAAGACCTTCACCGAGGAGGATACCGAGCTCGGCATCTCCGAACTCGCCAAGCGGCTCAACGTCGCGAAAAGCACCGTGCACCGGCTCGCCGGCACGCTGCTCGACGAGGATCTGCTGCAGCAGAACCCCGAGAACGGCCGTTACAGCCTCGGCGTCGGGCTGTTCTCGCTGGGCGCGCTGGTGCGCTCGCGGCTCGACGTGACCTCGGAGAGCAAGCTGATCCTCAACGAGCTGCGCGACGTCACCCAGGAGAACACCCGCCTCGCGGTGCTGGAGCGCGACCGGGTGGTCTTCCTGCACGATTTCGAAAGCCCGCAGACCCTGCGCCTGCGCTCCGGCACCGGCCAGCTCAAGCCGGCCTATTGCACCGCCGAGGGCCTGTGCCTGATCGCCGGGCTGCGCGAACCCGAGCTGGCCAAGTTCCTCGCCATGCCGCGCACCGCGCGCACCGACAAGTCGGTCACCGACGAGGACGAACTGCGCGCCCGCATCCGCAAGACCAAGCGCCAGGGCTACGCCGTCGAGGACGAGGAATGCGACGAGGGCACGCGCTGCATCGCCGCGCCGATCCACAATGCCGACGGCCGCGTCATCGCCGCGGTGGGCATCGCCGGCCCGCGCGTGCGCATCCGCAAGAGCATGTTTCCCAAGCTCGGCCCGGTGGCCATCGAGGCGGCGGCCAAGATCTCCGAACGCCTCGGCTATATCCGCCGCCAGCCGATCTACGTCTGATCCCGACCCCAGGAGCACCCCAGCCCCATGCCCACGATCACGCTTCAGTCCGACGGCACGCAATTCCCCTGCGCCGAAGGCGACACGATCCTGCGTGCCGCCCTCCGCGCCGGGCTCGGCGTGCCCTATTCCTGCAACGTGGGCGAATGCGGCAATTGCAAGTTCCAGCTGATCGAGGGCGAGGTGCGCCACCAGCGCGCCGAGCCGCCCGCCTGGTCGGAGAAGAAGGACGCCAAGCGCGCCCGCTGGCTGGGCTGTCAGGCCGAGCCGCTGACCGATTGCACGATCAAGCTGCGCCCCGACGCCGACGCCGCACCGCGCGACCGCCCGGCGAGGCAGCAGGCGGAACTGGTGCGGGTGACGCCGCTGACCCACGACATCGCCGCCTTCAGCCTCCGGCTCGAGGGGACGGACGGCTTCCGGCCCGGGCAATACGCGCTGATCGCCCCCGAGGGCGTCGAGGGCGGGCGGGCCTATTCCATGTCGAACCTGCCCGGCGAGGGGCTCTGGGAGTTCCTGATCAAGCGCAAGCCCGACGGCGCCGCCACCGGCGCGCTTTTCGACGCGCTGACGCCCGGCGACCGGGTGACGCTGGACGGCCCCTACGGCACCGCTTGGCTGCGCGAGGACAGCCCGCGCGACATCGTGCTGCTGGCCGGCGGCTCGGGCCTGTCGCCGATGGTCTCGATCGCCCGCGGCGCGGCCCGGGCGGGGATGCTGGAGGACCGCAAGCTGCACCTCTTCTACGGCGCCCGCGGCGAGGCCGACCTGTTCGACCCCGCGGCCGCGCTGGGGCCGGAGCTCGCCGGCCGCATCGCCTTCACCCCGGCCCTGTCGGAGGCCGGCGCCGGCTGGACCGGCGCACGCGGCTTCCTGCACGAGGCGGTGCAGGCCGAGATGGGCGCGGCGGTGGCGGAGTGCGAGCTCTACTTCGCCGGCCCGGCGGCGATGAGCCAGGCCGTGCAGCTGATGGCGCACGAGGCCGGTCTGCCGCCCGAGCGGGTGCATTTCGACGAATTCTACTGATCCCCCGGCCCCGCTTGCGGCACCGCGCGCCCGGCCCCGGCCGGACGCGCCGCCGCCTGCGCCGGTCCCCCATCGAGGAGAGAGCCGCATGAGCGTCACCATCCCGCAGCTGCACCAGATGAAGCGCGATCGCGAGAAGATCTTCGGCGTCGTCGCCTGGGACACCCACATGGCCGCCATCGCCGACCGGGTCGGGGTGGAGATCGTGTCGGTCGGCGACACCGTGGGCAAGAACCTCTGGGGCCGCGACACCATGTTCGAGATCAGCATGGACGAGATGGTGATCGTGACCAAGGCGGTGCGCCGCGGCGTCAAGCGCGCGCTGGTCTCGGCCGATTTCCCTTACGGCCCGCTGCAGGAAGGCGTCGATGCCGCGGTGCGCGCCGGCATCCGGCTGGTCAAGGAGGCCGGCATCGACCTCTTGAAGCTCGACGGCGCGGCCGAGTACCCCGATGCGGTGACCGCGCTGGCGCGCGCCGGCATCCCGGTCTGGGCGCAGTTCGGCCTGACGCCGCAGACCGCGCTCGCCATGGGCATCCCCTACGAGAACCAGGCCAAGGCCGGGTCCGACCTGGTGGCCGGCATGGAAGACCGGATGATCGCCGAGGCGAAGATGCTGGAAGAGGCCGGGGCGGTGCTTCTGGACTTCACCAATTCCGGCCCGGTCGTGGGCCCCAAGGTCGTGGAGGCGGTCTCGATCCCAGTGATCGGCGGTTTCGGCGGCGGGCCCTGGCTCGACGGCCGGGTGCGGCTGGCGCAGGCCGCGGTGGGCTACGACGCTTCGCTCGTGGGCCAGGAGGCCAAGGGCTACGCCAACGTGGCGCAGGTGATGCACGATGCGCTGGCCGAATGCGCCGGCGACGTGCGCGGCGCGCGCCAGATCAAGGGACAACCGGGGAGGTAAGGCGATGCCAGTCGCGGAAACGGACGGGATTTCCACCCGCTACGAGGTCATGGGCTCCGGCCCGCCGCTGTTGATGTTCTCGCCCGGCGGGTTCGATGCGCGGATCGAGAAATGGAGCGATCTGGGTGTCTACAAGCGCATCCGGCTGCTCGAGCATCTGCCAAAGCACTTCACCTGCATCCTCTTCGACCGACGCGAGAACGGGCAATCGGGCGGCCGGGTGGAGCGCATCACCTGGCAGAATTTCGTGCGCCAGGCGGCGGGGCTGCTCGACCATCTCGGGCATGAGCGCGCGCATCTGATGGGCGGCTGCATGGGCTGCTGCCCGGTCGCGGCCTTCGGCGTGGCGCTGCCCGAACGCACGCTGTCGATGGTGCATTACTGGCCGGTGGGCGGGGCGAATTACCGGATCTCCGGCCACCAGCGCTTCGCCCGCCACCTGGCCTTCGCCGAGGAGAACGGGCTGGGGGCGGTGGTCGAGCTGGCGCGCAGCCACGACAAGAACTTCTCCGCCGATCCCCGCCCCGGCCCCTGGGCGCAGCCGATCCGCAATTCCGACGCCTTCGCGGAGGCCTTCGCGGCGCTCGACCTGAAACGCTACCTGCTGACGGTTACCGGCATGGTGCGCGGGCTGATCGACCGCGACACCGCGCCGGGGGCCGAGCCCGAGGACCTGATGCGGCTCGACATCCCGGCCCTCGTGGTGCCCGGCGCAGACGGCTTCCACGCCACCTCGGCGGCGCGCTACCTGCAGGAATGCCTCTCGGGTTCGGAATACTGGGACGTCGCGGTCGACGACCAGACCGAGGAGACCGCGCCGGCGCGGGTGATCGAGTTCCTGACCTCGGTCGGCTGAAGGGTTGGCGACCCCCCGTAACGGAGGGCCACGGACAGGGGGCTGTCTGCCCCCTCTGGGCCTGCGGCCCATTCACCCCCGAGGATATTTGGCTCAGAAGAAGCGGGGCCGGGGTCAGCCGGCGCGCTCCAGAAGGTCGCGGGCGAAGAGATCCGCGAGCGGCAGCGGGCGGTCGACGATCTTCTGCGCCACCACATGGGCCATCAGCGTGTCGAGCACTTCGCGGTTCGGGGCGAGGCCGTAGGGCAGCGGGTCGCGGCCCAGGTCGCGCACCGCCTGGTGCACCTTGTCGGTGGCGGCGGGCGCGGCGATGCGGCCGGCGCCGAGATCGTCGAGATAGAGGCGCTTCGAGGCCACGAAGGCGTCGAAGAGCTGCTCGGCCAGGCCGGGATGCGCCTCCAGCACGTCGTCGCGCACCACGATGAGATGGTTGATCGGGTAGAAGCCGCGGTCGCGGCAGGCGGCGAGCCCGGCCGCTAAGGCGTCGGGGATGAGCGGCGCCAGCCCGTCCGCCTTGGCGGGCAGGCCGACGCCCGCCACCGGGTCGCCGGCCTGGATCTGCTCTTCCAGCGTGCCGCTGCCGCCGAGTTCGGTGACATTGGCGGGCGGCACATACTCGGCCACATGCTCGTCGTCGGAGCGCGCCCAGGTGACCTGGTCCAGATCGAGCCCGTGCTCCTCGGCGAGGATGGCGCGGGCCCAGACCCCGGTGGTCACCGTGTAGCCGCGCATCACGCCGACGCGGCGGCCCTCGAGATCCTTCGGACCCGCGAGCCCGGCCCGGGCATTCATCGCCATCGATTTGTGGTGGAAGTCGCGCACCAGGAAGATCGGCAGCCCGGTGAGCTTCGCGCCATGGGCGCGGGCGCAGAGGAAGGTGGTCAGCGCCATTTCCGACACGTCGTAAGCGCCCTCCCGCACCATGCGGCGGAAGGCCCGGGGCAGCGGGTTCACCTCCTCGAAATCGAGCTCGAAATCGGGCAGCGTCACCGCCCCCTCCTTCAGGGCGCGGTTGTTGCCCTGGGTGCGGCTCACGGCGGTCAGGCGGGTCTTGGGCATCGTCGTCCTTTCGAAAGATCAGCAGCAATCGGCCTCGCCGTCGTCGCGCAGGCTCGGCAGCAGCCAGGCGACCGGCAGATCGGTCTCCGCGACTTGGGCCGCGGGGGTGAAGAGGGTCAGGCGGTAGCGCTCAGGCCCGATCCAGAAGCGGATCACCGTCTGGCGCGGCGGGAAGCCCGGCAGCCGCCCCGGCTCCTCGCGCACGAGCACCAAGGATTCCGCCGGCAGCCCGTAGCGGACGCGCAGGGCCGCCTCGATGCGCCTAAGATGCGCGAGGTTGCCGGGATCGCCCGAAAGCCGTCCGAACATCGCCTGTGCCGCGCTCCGCCTGAATTCGTGACTTGCGTTTGGATCGTTCCCATATATGGAACATCGTTCTTGATTGCAGTCTGGCCCTTTGCTACCCCTGTCGTCAACAGCGAAGCGCGAGGGGAGGATCGCCGATGTCCGAGAAAGTGGTTGCCGCGGTCCGCACCGGCCCCGAGATCACCGAGTTCCGCGAGTTCGACATGCCGGACGTGCCCGACGATTGCGCGCTGCTGAAGGTCGAGGTGGCGGGCATCTGCGGCACCGACGTGAAGTTCTATGCGAAGCCGCCGATCGACGAGCCGGTGATCATGGGGCACGAGAATATCGGCACCATCGCCAAGGCCGGAAAGACCTTCCAGAAGCGCCGCGGCCTGAAGGAGGGCGACCTGGTCTTCGCCGAGCATTACGTCGGCTGCATGGCCTGCGAGCATTGCCACCGCGGCGATTACCGGCTCTGCATGGCCACGGACTGGCGCAAGAACCCCGAGGGGCTGCGCTTCGGCTACACGCCGATGACCCGCGCGCCGCATCTCTGGGGCGGCTTCGCGCAATACATGTTCCTGCCGTGGAACGCGGTGCTGCACAAGGTGCCGAAGGGCTTGTCGCCGGAGCTCGCCGGCGTGGTCACGCCGATGGCCAACGGCATCCAGTGGGCGCTCTTCGATTGCGGCGTGGGCTACAACACGCGGCTGCTGGTGCAGGGCCCGGGCCAGCAGGGGCTGAGCCAGGTGGTGACCGCGAAACAGGCCGGCGCCTCTCTGATCATCATCACCGGCACCGCCAAGGACAAGAAGCGGCTCGAGGTGGCGAAGCGGCTCGGCGCCGACGTCACCATCAATGTCGACGAGGAAGACCCGCTCGAGGCGATCATGCAGGCCACCGGCGGCGAGGGCGTCGACGTCGCGCTCGACTGCACCGCCGGCGCCGGCACCATTCCGACGCTCCTGGGCATCGAGGCGCTGAAGCGCAAGGGCGGCACGCTGCTGATCCAGGGCGAGGGGCTGGCCGAGTTCCCGAACTTCCCGTTCGGCAAGATCGCCAACAAGTACATCACCGTGAAGGCGGCGCGCGGGCACAATTACCAGAGCTGCGAGCTGGCGCTGCAGCAGTTGAACTCGGACCGCTTCGAGCTCGACCTGATCACCACGCACCGCTTCGGGCTGGAACAGACCCATGACGCGATCAAGGCGGTCGGCGCCAGCGGGGAGGCCATCCACGTCTCGCTGATGCCCTGGGAGTGAGGCCATGGCCGATCCCCGCCTGCCCGTCACCGTGATCACCGGGCATCTCGGGGCGGGCAAGACCACGCTGATCAACCATCTGCTGCACCAGACCGGGCGGCGCCTGGCGGTGATCGTCAACGAGTTCGGCGATGCCGGCATCGACGGCAGCCTGATCGAGAGCGGCGACGAGGAGCTGGTAGAGCTGAGTTCGGGTTGTCTGTGCTGCGTGGTGCGCGGCGACCTGATCCGGACGCTGCGCGGGCTTCTCGACCGCGGCGACGCGCTCGACGGCATCGTCATCGAGACCACCGGCCTCGCCAACCCGGCCCCGGTGATCCAGACCTTCACCGCCGACCAGGTGCTGGCGGCGCAGCTCCGGCTCGACGCCGTGGTGACGGTGGCCGACGCGCTGCACATCGACGCGCAGATCGACGCCAGCGCCGACGCCGCTTCGCAGGTCGCTCTGGCGAGCGTGCTGCTCCTGAACAAGTCCGACGAGGCAGCCGGCATCGAGGCCACCGAGGCACGGCTCGCGGCGCTGAACACCAGCGCGCCGATCTACCGGATCAACCGCGGGCGCGCGCATCCCGACCGGGTCTTCGGCGCGCGCGGCTTCGATCTCGAGGCGGTGGCCGACCGGCTGCCGGAGGCCGACGGCGCCGGGCATCATCACCACGACCACACCGCCGGCATCGGCTCGGTCACGCTGACCTGCCAGGGGCCGCTCGACGCCGCCGCGGTGGAGCGCTGGCTCACCGACCTGCTGACCGTCCGGGGCGAGGACATCCTGCGCACCAAGGGCATCCTGTGGGCCGCGGGCGAACGCCGGCGCCTCGTGGTGCAGGCGGTGCACATGCTGCTCGAGGGCGATCTGGTGACGCCCTGGCCGGGCCCGCCGCCGCACCGCAGCACCCTGGTCTTCATCGGCCGCAACCTCGATGCCGAGACCCTGCGCCAAGGCTTCCTGGCCTGCCGCGCCCCCGTTCCCGCCTGAAGGAGCCACCCATGCCCGTCTGCGTCACCGACATCACCCGCGCCGACCGCGAAGCCGCCGATGCGCTGGCGCGCTACGGCGTGGCCACCGTGCACGAGGCGCAGGGCCGCACCGGGCTCATGCACCAGCGGCTGCGGCCGATCTGGCGCGGGCCGGCGATCAGCGGCACCGCCGTGACCTGCACCCTGCCGCCGGGCGACAACTGGATGATTCACGTCGCCGCCGAACAGTGCCGCGAGGGCGACATCCTCGTCGCCGCCGCCATCGGCGAGGCGCATGCGGGTTATTTCGGCGACCTCCTGGGCACGCTCTACCAGACGCGCGGGGTGCGCGGGCTGGTGATCGATGCCGGCTGCCGCGACGTCGACGACCTCGAGAAGATGGGCTTCCCGGTCTGGTCCCGCTCGATCTGCGCCCATGGCACGGTGAAGGAGACGCTGGGCGACGTGAACGTGCCGGTCTCCTGCGGCGACGAGCTGGTCCATCCGGGCGACGTGATCGTCGCCGACAATGACGGCGTCGTGGTGGTGCCGCGCCGCGACGCGGCCCGGGTGGTCGAGCTGGCGCAGGCCCGCATCGACCGCGAGGAGAAGATCCGCGCCCGCTACGGCGCCGGAGAGCTCGGCATCGACATCAACAACATGCGCCCGCGTCTGGCCGAGAAGGGCCTGACCTACATGACACAGGCGGAATACCGGGAGACTTGCGGATGATCATCGACTGCCACGGCCATTACACCACCGAACCCAAGGCCTTCATGGACTTCCGCAAGGCGCAGGTGGCGCATTACGAGGATCCGAAGGCCAACCCGAAGCCCGACCTGGCCGAGATCTCCGACGACGAGATCCGCGACAGCATCGCCAACAACCAGCTCAAGGCGCTGAAGGACCGCGGCGGCGACATGACGATCTTCTCGCCGCGCGCCTCGGGCATGGGACACCATGTCGGCGACGAGGCGGTGTCGAAGGAATGGAGCCGCGCCTCCAACGACATGATCCACCGCGTCACCCAGCTCTTTCCGGAGAACTTCATCGGCGTCTGCCAGCTGCCGCAGAACCCGCAGGCGCCGATCGCCAACGCCATCGAGGAGCTGGAGCGCTGCGTCGATATGGGCTTCGTCGGCTGCAACCTGAACCCCGACCCGTCGGGGGGCATGTGGACCGGCGTGCCGCTGACCGACCGCGCCTGGTATCCGTTCTTCGAAAAGATGGTGGAGCTCGACGTGCCGGCGATGATCCACGTCTCGGGCTCCTGCAACCCGAACTTCCACATGACCGGCGCGCATTACATCAACGCCGACACCACCGCCTTCATGCAATTCCTGCAGGGCGACCTGTTCTCCGACTTCCCCGACCTGCGGCTGATCATCCCGCATGGCGGCGGCGCGGTGCCCTATCACTGGGGCCGCTACCGCGGGCTGGCCGACATGATGGGCAAGCCGCCGCTGTCCGAGCACGTGATGCGCAACGTCTATTTCGACACCTGCGTCTACCACCAGGCCGGCATCGACTGCCTGTTCGAGGTGATCGACGTCGACAACATCCTGTTCGCCTCCGAGATGTTCGGCGCGGTGAAGGGCGTGGACCCGGAGACCGGGCACAATTTCGACGACACCAAGCGCTATATCGACGCGCTCGATCTCAGCGACGCGGACCGCGCCAAGGTCTTCGAGGGCAATGCGAGGCGCGTCTATCCGCGGCTCGACAAGGCGCTGAAATCGCGCGGTCTCTGAGGGGTCTCGCGGAGGGTTGCACCTTTCGCATGGCGGTTGCCCGGTCCCGGATCGGGCGTTGATTTCTCAACTCCCCTGCTTATGTTGCACTGCAGCAAAAGGGGAAACCGTTATGACCATGTTGACCAGCAACTCCCCCGCCCGGCCGTTCCGTCTGCGCGACCTGGCGGGCTCGATCACCCCGCGCGCCGTGGCGCGTTATCTCTCCGGCCTGACGGCGGGCTACCAAGCCTACCTCGTCTACGCGCGCCTCTCCGCCGAGAGCGATGCCGAGCTGGCGCAGCGCGGCCTGACCCGCGCCGACGTGCCGGGCGCCGCGATGGACGCGATCCGCGCGCATCCCGCCGCCTGATCGTGACCGCGGCGCCTCAGAGGCGCCGCGTCACCGGGCCCGACGCGGCGTGCAGCCGGTCGGCCACCGCATCCACGAAAGCATCGATCTCGGGCCCCAGCCCGGCCGCCGCGCGGTCGCGCGGGGTCAGGAAGGCCAGCGTGCGCACCACCGCCGGCGCGGTGATCGGCCGCGCGCGGAAGAGCCCGCTGCGCAATTCGCCCTCGGCCGCGCCATAGGGCATGATGGTGGCGGCGACGCCCTTGGCCACCAGGTCCTTGACCGCCCGCAGCGACTGCACCTGATAGGCGACGTTCAGCCCGATCCCGAGCCGGCCGGCGATCTGCTCCACGGCGCGGGTCACCACGTCCTGCTTGGCGGTCAGGGCGAGGTCGTAGGGCGCGATGTCGCGGAAGGCAATCGGCGCATCGCCGGCGGGATCGTGCGCCGGCACCATCAGGAACAGATCCTCCTCCAGCAGCGCCCGGCGGTCGTAGCGCGGGTCGAGCTCGGGCGAGAAGCTGAGCGCGCAGCAGAGCTCCCCGCGCGCCATCTGCTCGGCCAGAACGAAGCTGAATTCCTCGATCAGGATCAACTCGGTCCCCGGCAGCATCCGGGTCAGGTCGGTCAGGATGGCGTCGCCCACCAGCCGTACGATGGAGGGCGTGAGGCCCAGCCGGACGGTCGCCGCCGAGAGCCCGGCCCGGGCCCGCACCGCGGCCTTCGCCGCCTCGATCCGCTCCAGGATGTCGCCGGCATGGCGGTTCAGGATGCCGCCCGCGGCGGTGGCGGTGACGCCCCGGGCGTGACGCTCCAGCAGGGTGACGCCCAGCTCCTCCTCGAGGTTGCGGATCTGCAGCCCCAGCGCGGTCTGCGCCACGTTCAGCGCCTCGGCCGCGCGGGTCAGGTTGCCGGTCTCCAGCGCCTTGCGGAAATAGATCAGCTGCTTGAGGTTGATGGCACCACCCTCCCCGCGTGCGGCCTCAGACCAGCGGCGCCGCCAGCTGCAGGATCAGCGCCTCGGGCAGGCCGAGGATGGTGAGCAGCATCGTGGTGTCGCCGGCCAGCGCCACCGCGCCCAGCACGGCCAGCAGGATCGAGCCCACCACCCAGGCGTCGAAGACCTCGTGCTCGCGGTTCAGCATGGCGTTGAAGATCAGCCGGAACACCACCGACAGGCGCTGGATCGGCACCACCACCGCCACCGGCGCCACCGCCAGTGCGAGGTAGCGGAAGAGCTGCGACAGCGCCACGAAGAGCGCCGAGGCCAGGAACCAGCCGCGCGAGCCCGCATCGAGCCCGCCCATGTAGCTGCGCCCGCCGGCGAGCATCACCAGCACCGCCACCAGCACCGTCGCCGCCACGTAGGAGACGAGCACCCCGCCGACGCTGTCGGCGAGCCCGCCGCCCGCCGCCTCGAGCCCCAGCGCGATGAAGAGCGGCGAGGCGCCGTATCCCAGCGCGCAGACCGCGCCCCAGGCCATGCCGGCCGGGTAGTCGGGGTCGAACCCCTTGGCACCGCCGGTCCTGGTGGCGGCGCGGCGGCGGCGCATCACCATCATCGGCCCGACGATCACCAGCACGATGCCGGCGAGGTTCACCGCGTTCACCGTCTCGCCCAGAAAGGCGAAGCCCAGCCCCAGCGCGATCAGGATCGAGACCTGCTGGATCGGCGTCGACAGCGTGGCGCCAAGCGCCTGGGTGGCGCGGTAATTGCCGTAGCGGCCGATGACGAAATGCACGAGCCCCGCCGCCACCATCCAGCCGAAGGTCGAGACCGGCCAGGCGGCCATCGCCTCGAACCCGCCCATCAGCAGCGCGAAGCCGAGGAACAGCGGCACCCCCAGCGGCACGGTGATCGCCATGCCCTGCAGCACCGTGGACTTGAGCACGCCGCGCCGCACGGTGGCGTTGTTGAGGCCGAAAAAGGCCGCCGAAGCAAAGGCCAGCGCCGCGCCGAACATGGGCAAATCCGTCTGTTGTGAATACGTCGAAGGCGCCGCCCCGGCGCGGCTCGGGCGTCCGGGGCGGCTTCAGGCTCAGCGCGTGCCGCGCAGGAAGTCGCGGATGATCTCGGGCGTCAGGGTCAGGCCGGGCTGGTATTCCGGCGCGTCCTCGATCTGTTCGAGATCGTTCAGGCCGCATTGCTTGAAGATGCGGTTGATGGTCGAGATCAGCCGCAGCGGCCGGTCCGGATCGGCGTTGAAATGCTGGTGGATGGTGTTGGGCGGCACGTAGATCACGTCGCCGGCCTCGTATTCGAACTTCTTCACCTCGTCCTGCGGCTTCCAGAAATACTCGTCGGTGATCTCGACGTCGCAATCCTGGTGCAGGTCGTAACCGCGGCCCTCGAGCACGTAGAGGCATTCCTCGGCGAGGTGCCGGTGCTTGCCCGATTTCGACCCCGGCGGGATGATCTGCATGTAGGCGTCGACGGTCTCCATCCGGGTGTTCATCGCCTCGTTGATGAGGTGCTTGAGCAGCCCCTGCCGCGACATCTCCCACGGCATTTCCTCGGGATGAATGACCTTCTTGCGCTTGGCGTCGCGGGCGGGCCGCGCCGCGGCGTCGTCCAGCAGGTCCTGGTAGAGCGGCGCGTTCTCGGTGCCGTCGATCCAGACGGAGGTTTCGCCCCAGGCCATCAGTAGCCCCCCTCGGGATGGTTGTGATCGTCCTCTTCCTCGCGCACCTCGAAGCCCTCTCCGCCGGGCGCGGGCTCGGTCGAGCGCGGCTCCACGGTCTTCTGGAACAGCATGTTCATGAAGACGAACATCGGCTTGGTCTTCAGCACCAGCGCGCGCGCCGGCTTGGTGTCGGAGGCGTTGAAATGCTGGTGCACGCAATTGTTGTGCACAATCGCCACGTCGCCGGCCTTCCAGTCGTAGCGCTGCTCGTCGTGGATCTCGTAGCCCTCGCCGTCGAGGATGTAGAACGCCGCCTCGTTGACGTGGCCGTGCTTCTGGCTCTTGCCGCCGGGGCCGTATTCCTCGAGGTGGATGTGGAACAGCTGGGTGATGTTGTCCTTGGGCTCGACATAATGCCGGCTGTAGGCCTGCGGGCCGTCGACGAACTTGATCTCGCTGGCCTTGCGGACCCGCGGCTGCGCGCGGAGCTCGTCGAGCTTCTGCTGCAGGTTGTACTCGCCCTGGATCGCCCGGACGAAGATGCGGTTCTTGTTGGAATGGTAATAGCCCTTGGGACCGATCTCGGTGCCGTCCTCGGCGGTCTCGGTCTCGGGGGCGCTGTCGGTTCGCTTGTCCATCGTCTGACCTCCCGTGTCCCCCGATCTGTAGCAACGGGATTTCGCCAAAACAACATTCCCGCATGCGGAACGGCGGTCGGTTTCGGGGCGGATCGGCGGGCGATCCGGCACGCAAGTAATTGATTTTATTTGTATGCGTTCGGGGCGCGTCGGGAACTGCGCCCGCGCGGCGCGTCCCGTAGAGCGGAAAAAGCTCTCGTCATTTCTTGCATATGGAACGTCGTTCCTACATTTTCTCCCGAAAGACCGAATGAGGATGGATGATGTCCGACACCGAAAATCTGATCGAACTCTGCGCCAAGGACGAGATCCCCGAGGGTGAGGTGATCCGCGTCGACACCGACGACCTTGAGCTGGCCGTCTATCATGTGGGCGAGCATTTCTACGTCACCGACAACCAGTGCACGCACGGGCCGGGCGAGCTCTCCGAGGGCTATCTCGAGGGCCACGTGATCGAGTGCGACTTCCATGCCGGGCAGTTCGACATCCGCAACGGCGAGGTCGTGGCGCCGCCCTGCATCCTCAAGCTCAAGACCTACAAGGTCGTGCCGCACGACACCGCCGTGGTGATCGAGGCGCCGCAGGACTGACGCCTCAGCGCGCCAGCACCGCCTCGAGCGCCGCCGCGGCGGCGCTCAGCGGCATCGCCGCGCCGTTGGCCGCCGGCACCAGCGCCGCGTCGTGCGGCGGGCCGGGTTCGGGTTCGCCGGGCCGCCACAGCGCCGCCTCTGCCAGTGCCCGGGGGGCCGCGGCCTCGGGCCGGGCGGTCAGCCGCGGCGCCAGCCCCAGCGCCCAGAGCCGCGACGCCACAGCGTCGGGGATTGCCGCCGCGTCGGGCGCACCAATCGCCGCCGCCAGCTCCGGGGCGATATGCGGCCGCGCCGCCAGCGCCGCCGGCAGCGTCACCGGCAAAAGCGCCGCGATGGCGGCGCCGTGGCTCGCCCCCGTGGCGCCCTCGAGCGGCCGTGCCAGCCGGTGCGCGAGGCCCAGCCGCGCCTGACCGCAGGCCATGTTGGCCAGTGCCGAGCCCAGCAGGCAATCGATCCGCGCCGCAGGCTCGCCGGGATCGAGCGCCGCCGCCGCGGCGCCCGCCAGGAGCCGCAGCGCCCGCAGCGCCAGCGCGTCCGAGACCGGGGTGGCCTTCTGCGAGGTCGCGGCCTCGAGCGCGTGCGACAGCGCATCGGCCATCGCCGCCGCCGCCACACCGCGCGGTGCGCCGTCGAGCGCCCGCGGGTCGAGCAGCGCCACCCGGGCAAAGGCCGAGGGCCCGCCGATGGTAAACTTGCCGGCCGCGTCGCGCAGGATGGTGTAGGGCGAGACCTCGGTGCCCGACCCGGCGGTGCTGGGGATCAGCACCATCGGCAGCGGCGGCGCCGGCAGGTCCGGCGCGCCCTCGAGCCGCCGCAGGTCGGTGCCGCAGGTGGCGGCGATCGCCGTGGCCTTGGCGGTGCAGAGCGCCGAGCCGCCGCCCAACCCCAACACGCCGTCGCAGCCCGCCGCGCGCAGGCGGTCGCAGGCCGCGGCGATGTCCTCGGCCCGCGCATCGACGCCGCAGCTATCATGCAGCGCCGCCTCGGGCAGCGCCGCGCGCAGGAGCCGCCCCGCGGGCCCGGCGAGGATCGCCGGGTCGCTGACGATCAGCGGCCGGGTGATGCCGGCATAGGTCAGGCATTCCGCGAGGTGGGAGAGCGCCTCGGCCCCCCAGATCAGCCGTACCGGGCAGTGGAAGCTGCCGGCGGCGCTCATGCCGCCGCCCGGCGGAACAGCTTCACCTTGCGCAGCGACGGCAGCAGCAGCGTCAGCACGATCAGCGCGATCAGGATCAGCGATTGCGGCCGCGCCGCCATGAAGCCCAGCATCTCGCCGTCCGAAATCATCCGGGTCTGGTGGAAGGACCGCTCGGCGGTCTCGCCCAAGACAAGCGCGATGACCAGCGTCAGCCGCGGATAGTCGAAGCGCAGCATCAGGTAGCCGACGATGCCCATCACCATGGCGAGGATCACGTCGCCCATCCGCCCGTCGAGCACGTAGACCCCGGTGAGCGACACCGCGACCACCACCGGCACCAGGAAATGCACGTTGATGAAGGTGATCAGCACCAGCCAGCGGGCGAAGATCAGCCCGAGGATCGAGGCGCCGATGGCCGACAGCGTCAGCGCCACGATCAGGCCGTAGACCTCGCGCTGGTTGTCGAGAAGGATCGTCGGCCCCGGATCGATGCCGTGCAGCACCAGGATGCCGAGGAACAGCGCCGTCTCGGCACTGCCGGGGATGCCGAAGGCCACGGTGGGCACGAGGCTGCCGCCGTCCTTGGCGTTGTTGGCGGCCTCGGGCGCGATGACGCCGACGATGTTGCCCTTGCCGAAGCTTTCGGGGTCGCGCGAGGATTGCACCGTCGAGGTATAGGCGATGAACGAGGCCACGGTGCCGCCGAGCCCCGGAATGGCGCCGATCAGCGTGCCGATGGCCGAGCCGCGAAGCAGCACTGTCCAGTGCCGGAACACCGCCGCGGCGCCGGCCCAGACGCCGGTGATGCGCTTGCGGCCCTCCTCCACGGAGCCGGCGACCGAGCCGCCCTTGAGGCCGAGCTCGATCATCTGGCTCAACGCGAACATGCCGGTCAGCGTCGGCACCAGCGGGATGCCGTCCCAGAGATAGTCGCTGTCGAGGGTGAAGCGCAGCTCGCCCGACACCGTGTCGGAGCCCACGAAGGCCAGCATCAGCCCGACGCCACCGGCGATCAGCCCGCGCAAGAGCTTGCCGCGCGCCGAGACCGCGATGGCGGCGAGGCCCAGCAGCGTCAGCAGGAAGAACTCGGCCGGGCCGAAGGCCAGCACCAGTTCGCGCGCCACCGGGATCACCAGCAGCAGCGTGAAGAGCCCGATCAGCCCGCCCATGGCCGAGGCGGTGGCCGAGGCGCCGATGGCGAGCCCCGCCTTGCCCTGCCGCGCCAGCGGGTAGCCGTCGAAGGTGGTGGCGGCGTTGGGCGCGGTGCCCGGCGTGTTGAGCAGGATCGCGGTCAGCGACCCGCCGAAGGAGGTGGCGCCCATGACCCCGCCGGCGAGGTACATCGCGTCGAGCGAATCCATCGCGAAGGTCACCGGGATCAGCAGCGCCAGCGCCGTGGTGCCGCCCAGCCCCGGGATCACCCCGAAACAGAGCCCCAGCATCACGCCGAGCGCCACGTAGATGGCCGATCCGCCGGTAAAGACCGTCAGCAGCGCGTCGAAGAGAACGTCGAGTCCCATGATCCCCCACCTCTGGGCTGCGGTCCGGGGCCGCGCGCGGCGGCCCCGGTCCCTGTCCGGCCGATCACTCGGCCAGGATGTCCTTGTACTGGCTGTAGAAATCCATCAGCTCGGCCATCTCGGCCGCGGCCTCGTCGGCGCCGATCGGATCGAGCGGCCGGTTCGAGCTGGCGGACCATTCCTGCACCGTCTCGGAATTCGCCGCTTCGATCAGCGCGTTCGAGAGCTTCTGCTGGATCTCGGCCGGGATGCCCGGAGGGCCGCCGACGATGCGCCGCAGGTTGAACTTGGCGAACTGCTCGTAGCCCAGTTCGGTGGAGGTCGGCACATCCTCGAGCGAGCGCTCGTCCTCGAGCGTCATGAGCAGTTCCACATCGCCCGACTCGACGTATTTCATCAGCGAGGCGATGGGCTTGATGGTGGCGTCGACCTCGCCGCGCATGAGCCCGATGATGGTGTCGGTCGAGCCCTTGTAGCCGGTGACGTTCTGGATCGGGCAGTCGATCAGGGTCATGGCGATCTTGGCCGTCACCGACGAGGTCGAGGCCGGACCGGTATCGGAATGCTTGAACGGCTCGCCCTGGCTGCACAGCGCCTCGAGGCTGTCGAACTCGCTGCCCGACTGCACCGCCAGCGCGTAGTTGGAGCTGGCGAGGTTGCCGATCCAGGTCACGTCGGTCAGGTCGTAGCCCGAGGACTGGCCCAGAAGCTGCGGCACGGTCAGGCCGGGCACGTTCCAGATGCCGATCGTGTAGCCGTCGGGATCGGCGCGGTAGACCGTGGAGGCGCCGCGCTGGCCGCCGGCGCCAGGGATGTTCTCGACCACCACCTCGGTGCCGAGGATGCGCTCCATCTCGGGGGCGACGGCGCGCACGTAGCTGTCGAAGCCGCCGCCGGGGCTGTAGGGCACCACGAAGGTGATCGGCTCGGACGGCCAGTCGTCCTGGGCCAGCGCCGGGCCGGCGGCCAGCGCCGCCAGCGCCGCCGCCGCGAGGGCGCGATGGGGAATCTTGGTCATTGAGGTCTCCTCCTCTCTATACGGAACGGCCGCCTGCCACGGCTTCTTGTGTTGTGATCGGATCTCGCCGCATCCTGCCGCCCATGACGGACACTCAGGATTTCGAGGCGCTCTGGCGCGCCTATCTCAGCGACACGGACCGCGCGGTGCGCGATGCGGCGGGCTACGGCGCCACCGGCGCCGCGCCGCTCCGCCCGGCGCTGCTGGTGATCGACATGACGCGCGATT
>NZ_JBTLRM010000002.1:0-177723 GCF_054482755.1 Roseivivax sp. CAU 1761 | reverse complement strand
CTGATCTCCGCGGCGCGTGCCCCCGGCGCGCCGGTGATCTACACCCGCCGCGACGCCGCGCGGCTCGCCGCAAGGCGCGCCAAGACCGCGCGCGGGGGCGAGGACAGCGCCGCGGGCAACGAGATCGTGGCCCCGCTCGCCCCGGCGCCCGGCGACATCGTCCTCGGCAAGCCGAAACCCAGCGCCTTCTGGGGCACCGATCTCGACGCGATCCTGGCCGAGCGCGGCTGCGACGGCGTGATCCTCACCGGCTGCACCACCTCGGGCTGCGTGCGGGCCAGCGCGGTCGATGCCTATAACCGCGACCTGCCCTGCCTGATCGTGCCCGAGGCGGTCTTCGACCGCTTCGCGGCGAGCCATGCCGTGGCGCTTTTCGACTTGCAGGCGAAATATGCCGACCTGATCGACGCCGCGGGGGCCGAGAAGGTGCTGGCGGGCGCTCACAGCAGCGCCTCGACGAGCCAGCCGCGGTAGAGCGCGTAGTCGAGCAGCACCTCGAAGACCACCACCACGAAGCCCAGCACCGCGACGCCCGAAAGCGCCGCCATGGAGAGCGGCAGCCGGCCCCAGAGCCGCATATAGGCGGTGATGAAAAGCGGCACGGTGGGCAGCAGCCCGATCAGCCAGATCGAGGCCAGCGCCGCCAGCATCCAGCCGATCATCGCCGCCTCGCGGCCGATCGCCGGGTCGTGGCTCATCTCGCGATTGCGGAAATCGGCGCCGAGCGCCAGCCGCAGGGCGCGGCCCAGCCGGCTGTCGAAGCGCGACAGCAGGTCGAGCACCGCCAGCGCCGCGGTCGCACCGCCGACCAGCGTCGGCATCAGCCGCGGCACCGCGCCGTATTTCTGCGCCCAGGCGACATAGCCCAGCGACACGGCCAGCAGCAGCAGCGGCGGCCAGATCGAGGTGATCTTCTGGGGAACGGGATCTGCCATGGCTCACGCGCTCGGAAACAGGAGGGATTTGACCACCACGGGGGCGGCGCCGGTGGCGCGGATCACCGCGCCGATATCGATGAAGTCGAACTCGTCGAGGGCGATGCCGTCGATCGACACGATGGCTCCCGGCACCGCCTCCTCGCTGCGGATCTGCATGCCGAGAAGGCCGCCGACATCGCCGTCGACGACGAGGACCAGCGGGTGTCCGGCCGCGAGCACCGGCGCGAAGCCGGCGACGATCCCGGCGCCGAGCGCCTTGAGCCGGCCGTAGAGCGCCGAGCCCTGCCACGGCACCGCCACGGCGACCGGCTTCGCCCCGTCATCGAGCTCCATGCGGGACAGCGCCTCCTGCACGGCCTCGGCCACGGCGCCTTCGTCCACCGCGTCGCCGAGGTCGAGGCGCGGCGCGATCACCGCGAGGTTGCGCAGCGGCAGCGTGCCCTCGGGATCGAGGAAGATCGTCGAGCCGCTGACCTGCACGGAATATTGCGAGGCGCCCACCACGGTGGCGCGGATGCGTTGCCGGGCGGGCAGGATCTCGGCCGCCCAGTCCTGCAGCCGCCGCCCCAGCGCCGTCGCCAGCTCCGCGCCCAGATCGTCGCCCGGCCCGGTGCCGCCGGAGAGATATTCCGACGCCCCGCCCGAGACCACGACGCGCGGCGGCGCGGGGACCGCCGGCAGCGCCGGCAGGCGCATGTAGCCCTCGACAGCGTGCCCCGCGACCGCGTCCATCACCCGCCCGGCCATCGTTTCGGCCAGCCGCGCGCGGGCCGCCGCGTCGAGCCTGTCGCCGGCCCCCGCGTCGATCCCCGCGGCGTGAAGGTGCCGCGCGCCGAAGGGCTCCAGCCGCACGATCCGGCCCTCCGCGTCGAAGGCCACCAGCCGGGCGCCCACGTCGAGCGCGGTGCGCGCCACGACCTCGCCGTCCGCGCAGAGCGCGATCTTGGTGGTGCCGCCGCCCACGTCGATGTTCATCACCGGCCCGCCCTGCACCGACAGGGCCGCGGCGCCCGAGCCATGCGCCGCCATCAGGGTCTCCAGCCCGTCGCCGGCGCTGACCGCCACGAACTTGCCCGCCTCGGCGGCGAAGAGCTCGCCGATAGCGCGCGCGTTCGAGCGCCGCGCCGCGACCCCGGTCAGGATCAGCGCGCCGGTGTCGATGTCCTCGGGCGTCAGCCCCGCGGCGTCATATTGCGCCGCGATGAAGGCGCCGAGCGCGTCGGCGTCGATTTCGTCCGACCCGGCATAGGGGGTCAGCAGGATCTCGGATTCGAAGCGCACGCGCCGCTCGACCACGACATAGCGGGTGTCCATCCGCTCCAGCACCAGCGTCGAGACCAAGAGGTGCGAGGTCGACGAGCCGATATCGACGCCGACGCTGGTCAGCTCGAGCTGGTCCTCCTCGATCAGGCTGCGTCCGGCCTGCGAGAAGAAGATCCGCCCGCCGGTCTCCGCGGACCCGGCGCCGGAGGCGTCGAGATCGGCCCGCTGGTTCATGCCCCGTCGGGCTTCTCGTAGAGCGCCGGATCCATGCGGCTCTTGGCGCCGTTGCGCGCGATGTGGGCCTCGAACTCGGCCCGGATATGCGGATCCTCCATCCAGTAGGGGATCGAGGTGCCGCCTTCGGTGACGTCCATCGCGGTGTAGTCGATCTGCTTCTCGCCCGGCGGCAGGCCGGTGACGAGGCTGGGATGGTTCGGCCCGAACCAGGCCGAGAGCCGGAACGGCTCGTCCGAGGTGTTGAAGTGCTGGTGGTACCAGCGCGCGCCGCCCGGCGCCGCCGAGACGAGGCCCACCGGCTCGTAATCCACCCGCTTCACCTTGTCGGCATGGCCGTCCTTCCACGGGTTCACGCCGCATTCCTCGGGCCAGGTATAGGTGTAGCCCTTGCCCTTCACGCAGACCAGGACGGCGGCCGAGGTATGGGCATGCGCCTTGGAATACTTGCCGGTCTCGTGCTGGCCGATCCACAGGTAGAACTTGTTGCCGGTCATGAAGGGCTCGACCCGGCGGTAGCCCGGCGAACGGCGGTTATCGAGCGGCAGCTCGCAGTTCATCACGTCCGGCACGAGGTTGGTGCGCCGCATGGCGAGGCCGCGGATCGGGTCCGGCTCGAGCTCGTCGGAGGGCTTGTAGAAATCCGGATCGCCCGAGAACCGGTCCACAGCCTTGTAGGGCGAGTTGAACACCGCGTCGGGGCTGCCCAGCAGGTTCATCAGGTTCGGCGCGGTGGTCCCGCCCAGGAGCAGCGCCGGGCTGTTGGTGGCGTTGACGATGCGGTGATAGGCGTTCACCGGGATCGAGAACAGCGAGCCCTCCTGCCATTCGAAGGTGTGCTTCGGTCCGCCCTCCTCGAGCCAGACCTCGGTGGCGCCGCGGCCCTCCACGACGAGGTAGATCTCCTCGTAGAGGTGCTTTTCGACGTTGAGCGCGCCGGCCGCCGGCACCTCGACCACGTAATTGCCCCACTTGCCCTCGGTGCCGTGCAGCTGGATGTAATGCCCGCGCCCGCCCATCCGGGGCCACGGATGCAGCGGCAGGTTCTGCACCTTCTCGATGCCCACGCCGCGGAACACCGGCACGCCGTCGTCTTCCATGAACCGGTCGTAATCGGATTGCGGCTGGCCGAACTTGCCGTAGCCCGCGCGCTCGCCCTTGACCGGCTCGTGCCAATGCAGCGCGCCGTCCATGTCATGCGGCATGGTGCTCTCCCCCTGAATTCGTCTCGCCCGCACCATCGCAAAGATGCGCGGAAAGGGTCAAGGAAAGCGGAACTGCATTCCGCATGACGGAACGATTTGGCGCTCTTTCTCGGATCACTTTGACAGCCTCGGCGCGGCCTCCGTAAGCTGGGAACGATGTTCCGCATACGGGAACGAAACGAGGGATTCAGACCATGGACGACGCCATGCCACCACCCCGCCCCGACTGGCGGGCGGAACCGGTCGAGGGACCGCTCGACACCACGCCGCGCTGGGGCTCCGACATTCCCGCCGCGATGCTGCGCCGGCTCGGGGTGCCCTATATCGCGCTGACCCCGGGGGCGAGTTATCGCGGCCTGCATGACAGTCTGGTCAACCATCTCGGCAACGAGCGGCCGGAGATGCTGGTCTGCCTGCACGAGGAACACGCGGTGGCGATCGCGCATGGCTATGCCAAGGCCACCGGCCGGGCGATGGCGGTGGCGCTGCATTCCAATGTCGGGCTGATGCACGGCACGATGGCGATCTTCAACGCCTTCGCCGACCGCGTGCCGATGCTGATCCTCGGCGCCACCGGCCCGATGGACGCGGCCGAGCGGCGGCCCTGGATCGACTGGCTGCACACCGCGCAGGACCAGGCGGCGCTGGTGCGCAACTTCCTGAAATGGGACGACCAGCCGGGCTCCATCGCGGCGACGCCCGAGAGCATGCTGCGGGGCTGGAAGCTGGCCCATACCGCGCCGGCCGCCCCGGTGTACATCAATCTCGACGCCTCGGACCAGGAAGCGCCCATCGAGGGCGAGATCGCCCTGCCCGATCCGGCGCGCTTCGCCCCGCCGGCGCCGCTCTCCCCCGCCCCCGAGGCGCTGAAGGCCGCCCGGGCCGCCATCGCCCGGGCCGAGCGGCCGGTGATCCTGTTCGGCCGCGGCGCCCGCACCGACGCGGCCATGGCCGACCGGGTGGCGCTGGCCGAGAAGCTGGGCGCGGCGATGCTGTCGGATCTGAAGACCGGCGCCATGGTGCCGACCGACCATCCGCTGCATGTGGGCCCGCCCTTCAACAAGCTGCCGCCCGCCGCGCGCGAGGTGGTGCGGGGGGCCGACCTCGTCCTGTCGCTGGGCTGGACCGATCTCGGCGGGCTCCTGAAACAGGCCTTCGGCACCGGCACGCCCGAGATCGCGGTGGTGCAGGCCGGGCTCGACCACCAGCTGCATTCCGGCTGGAACCAGGAGCATTACGCCCTGCCGCCCGTGGACGTGGATCTCGCCTGCGACGCCGATGCGGCGGTGCGCGCGCTGCTGGCCGCGCTGCCCGAGGCCGCTCCGCGCAGGCCAGCCCTGCCCGAGATCGCGCAGCCGGCGGAAGGGTCGGGCGAGGCGCTCACCAACCGCGACGTGGCGCGGGCGCTGAAGACGGCGGCGGGCGACCAGCCGATCACCTTCGCCGCGCTCGCCCGCGGCTTTCCGGTCGACATCCTGCCGCACCGCCACCCGCTCGACTATCTCGGCAAGGATGGCGGCGGCGGCATCGGCTCGGGCCCGGGCCTGACCATCGGCGCGGCGTTGGCACTGAAGGACAGCGGCCGGCTGGTGGTGGGCTCCCTCGGCGACGGCGACACGCTGATGAGCGTCAACGCGCTCTGGACCGCCGCCAAGTACCGCATCCCGGCGCTCTTCGTGATCGCCAACAACCGCAGCTACTTCAACGACGAGCTGCACCAGGAGAACGTGGCCCTCGCCCGCGGCCGCAACCCGGCCAATGCCTGGGTCGGCCAGCGGCTCGACGATCCGGCGCCCGACATTGCCGGGCTGGCCCGCTGCCAGGGCGTGGAGGCGGCGGGGCCGGTCACTACCCTGGACGCGCTCGCCGCGGCGATGCGCGACGGCGTGGCGGCGGTGCGCGCCGGCCGGCCCTACCTGATCGACGTCCATATTGATGCCCGCCAGGGCCGCGAGAAGGAGGTCAAGCGCAACACCAAGGGCGCCGCGTAAGGCGCCCTGAAACGCAAGCGGCGCGCGCCGGTCTTCCGGTCGCGCGCCGCGCTCGAGGCTCCTGCCTGTGCCGGGTGTCAGAAGTCGCGGTAGCCCATGAAGTAGCGGATCAGGAGGCCGCGATAGAGCTCGACGTTGAAGCCGATCTCGAAGATCAGGAAGATCGCCACCAGCGTCGCCACCGAGACCAGCAGCGTCAGCTTCCAGCTTTCCCGCGCCAGCCCGCGCATCAGCACCACGCAGAAGCCGAAGATGGCGGCGAAATGGCCGATCGCCATCACCGCGGCGAGCAGGCCCAGCATCCAGCCGGAAAAGCCCAGAACCTTGTTCAACGTGACGTTGCGCCCGCCCAGAACCCGGGCCATGCGCTCGCCGAAGGCGGCGCGGTCGCGGTCGCCCCAGAGCCGCCGCGCCTGAACCAGGATCAGCACGAAGAGCGGCACCATGATGACGAAGGGCGTGCGCGAGGAGACCAGCTCGTATCCCAGCGCCTGCACGAAGGCCACGAGGACCACGAGCCCGATGAAGCCCAGGAACACGATCTCCAGCGTCAGGCGGTCGGCGATGTAGGCGCCGGCCGGGCTGGTGTCGGCCTCGGGCAGATCCTCGGGGTCGGTCTCGGCGCCTTGCGCCGCGTTGTGATGGGTGGCGTCGCTCATGCCCGGGCCCTCCTGCGGTCGCGGTAGATGCTGAAGATGTTGACGGCGAGGAACAGCACGGTGAGCAGTGCCAGCGCCATCGGGATCGGCTGGAAGACGAAATACGGCCCGTCGAGCAGCAGCGCGAGGTAGAGGTTCTTCTCCACCGCAAAGCCCAGCACGAAGCCGATCAGCAGCGCGGCGCGGGAATAGCTCAGCACCTTCATCACGTAGCCGATGATGCCGAAGACCACCGCGACGCCGATGTCGAAGACCGCGCGCTCGCCGGCAAAGGCCCCGGTGACGATGATCACCGTCAGCACCGGCACCATCACGCTGGCGCGGATCGAGGTGGCGCGGCTCAGCGGGTTGACCAGGAACATGCCGACCACGGTGCCGACGAGATTGCCGATGATGATCGTGAAGATCATGATGAAGACGAGGTCGACCTGGCTGTTGAGCATCCGAGGCCCGGTCTCGAGCCCGAGGATGAAGAGGCCCGAGAGCAGGATCGCCATCGACGACGAGCCCGGGATGCCGAAGGCCAGGGTGGAGGCCAGCGCGCCGCCCTCGACCGCGTCATTGGCGGCCTCGGGCCCGATCACGCCGCGCACGTCGCCCTTGCCGAAGCCCGACTTGTCGGCCGAGGATTGCTTGGCATGGCCGTAGGCCACGAAAGCCGCCGGCGCCGAGCCGAGCCCCGGGATCAGCCCCATCGTGGTGCCGATGGCCGAGCAGCGCATCACCAGCCACCAATGCCGGAAGGCGGTGCCGATGCCGCTGAAGATCTGCTTCTGGGTCTCGCGCGCCGAAAGTGCCTGCGGCACGTCCTTGGCCAGCGAGCCGCCGCGCACCCAGAGATCGATCATCTCGGCCACGGCGAAGAGGCCGAGGATCACCGGCACGAGGCTGAGCCCGTCGGCCATGCGCTCGGACCCGAAGGTGAAGCGTGCGGTGTTGGTGACGTTGTCGACGCCGATCATCGCCAGCAGCAGGCCGAGAAGCGCCGCGATCAGGCTGCGCGTCATGTCCTCCTTGCCCAGGACGGCGACGAAGGTCAGCGCCAGGAAGGCCAGCACGAAGACTTCCGGAGGGCCGAAGAACAGCACCACGTCGCGCAGGATCGGGATCAGGAGCGCCAGCACCACGGCGCCGAAGGTCGCGCCGAGAAAGCACGACGCCATCGCGGCGCCCACCGCGATGCCGGCCTGGCCCTTGTCGCGCATCGGTGGCCCGTCGAGCAGCGTCGCCGCGTTCTGGCCGGTGCCCGGCGTGGAGAACAGGATCGCGGTCAGCCCGCCGCCCTGCGCCACCGTGGCATGCGCGCCGAGAAGGAACGCGATGCCCGCGCCGGGCTCCATCGTGTAGAGAAAGGTCACCGCCATGGCCATCGCGAAGTGCCCGGAGAGGCCGGGGATCACGCCGATGATCAGACCGAACAGCGATCCGACGAAGAGATAGGGAAAGACGCTCAGGCTGATCGACTGGAAGAAGCCGCTCGCCATGCCTTCGATGATGCCCATTGGGGTGTCCTGTGATTGCCTGTGCCGCCGCGGAACGCGGGGCGGTCCCGCTGCCCTGAGGCAGCGGGATGCTGGGTCCGGTCAGGTCCGGGTCAGATTTCGCCCTGGATGGCGCGCACGAAGAGCGCGTTGATGTCCTCGGGCAGTTCCGTCGCCGCCTTGGCGATGCCGACCATGTCGTCGCCCGAGGCGAAGCTCAGGTCGCGCTTGGCCTCCTGCGCGGCGGCGACGAATTCGGGATCGTTCATCGCCTGTTCGAAGGCCGATTGCAGGAAGTCGAGACGGTCCTCGGGAATGCCCGGCGGTCCGGCGACCGGCCGGCCCACCGCCGACAGCGCGTCCCAGGCCTCGAGGATGGCGTTGGCGCGCTCCGGATCCTCGGCATCCGCGGCCACGTCCCAGACCGAGGGGATGCCCTCGAGCCGGCCGGTGGCCTCGCGCTCGCCGTGCAGGATGATCTGGTGGTCGCCGTTGTCGACGCCTTCGATGGCCGAGCCGATGGAGCCCCACATCGCGTCGACATCGCCGCGCAGCATGGCGGTGCGGATGTCGCCCGAGGAGTTGAAGCCGTGCACGACGCGCTGGTCCATGCCGAAGACCTCGCCGACGATCACCGCGTCGACATAGGTCGACCCGCCGAGGCCGGTGGCGCCGACGACGGCGGGCTCGCCGTCCGATTGCAGCTGCTCGAAGGTCTCGATGCCGCTCGAGGTGGCGGCGACGAAGACCCGCCGGTCGGCGACGATGCGGCCGACATAGCTGTATTCGCCGACCTTGTAATTGGCGCCCTCGATCCCGGCGAGCTGGTTGGTGACCATCGCCGAGCCGTTGATGATGCCGATGGTCAGGCCGTCGGCGGGCGAGTTGAAGATCTCCACCGCGCCCTTCATGCCACCCGAGCCGGGCACGTTCACGACGTCGACGCGGGCGCCGGAATACTTCTCGAAATAGGGTGCCAGCACGCGGGTGTATTCGTCGTAGCCGCCGCCGGGCTTGTAGGGCACGATCCAGCGGATCGCCTTGCCGTCGTAGAACTCGGCGGCCTCCTGCGCCAGCGCCGTGCCGGCACCGCCCAGCGTCGTCGTCGCGACCAGCGCGGCGGCGACTCCCTTGAGAAAGTCTCGTCTCATGTCTTTCCTCCCGTTGATGCGGCCGCCCGGCGGGCCGCCGCGATGCCCCTGCCCTATCCTGCGCCCCATGGGGCGGAAAGCGGGCTTCGGGGGGCGCTTCGAGGACCGCAGACCGGCTCTCCGGCCAGACCCTCCCCCAGGCCGCTCGCACCGGCCTGTTCGCTCCGGTCCTTGCACTGCGGTCCTCTGGGACAGGAGCCTACGCAGCGAGGCGCGCATCGGTCAATGGGACAGGGGTCCACATGACGGAACAGAATTCAGATGCGAGCGCGCGATTTTTTCGCGCGCTGCGCGCTACGGCAGGGCGACGAGGATCACCCCCGCGGCGGCCAGTGCGGCGGCCACCAGCACCGTCGGCCCGGGGCGCGGCTCGTCGCGAAACAGCAGCACCGACAGCAGGATGGACAGGAAGATCTCGAGCGAGGCGATCATCACCACCGTCGAGACGGATTCGTAGTTCAGCGCCGCGAAAAGCAGGATCTGGCCGCAGGACACCATCACCGCGCCGCTGACGATCCAGCGGTCGAGGTGGCGGAACATGCCGGCGAAATGCGCCCGCCGCGCCGGCAGCACCGCCGCCAGGAGCGCAAAGACGGCGAATCCCGACACTGCGCTGACCAGCGTCCCGAAGGCCGGCATGGCCATCACCTCGAGCCCCAGCTTGCGGGCGATGTAGGAGGCGGCATAGGCCAGCGCCGCGCCGACCCCCAGCAGGTAGGCCGCCGGCGGCGGCGCGGTGACCTGGGTGCCGCGGGCCAGGCTCTCGCGGATCAGCAGCACGAAGGAGAGCGCGATGGCGGCCATGCCGGCGGCGTCGAGCCCGCCGATGCTCTCGCCCAGGATCAGCGCCGCCAGCAGCACCGAGAAGAACGGGTTGAGCCGCTTCACCGCGGTGGAGCGCGCGACGCCCAGGGTGCGGATCGAGGCGAAGACCAGGCTGCGGCCGAAGACCATGGCGAAGAGCCCGGCCAGGGCGAACCAGAACAGGCCGGGCCCCGCGCCGGGGGCCAGGACCGGGCCGCCGCGCCCGGCCTCCAGCCCGAGCCAGAGCAGCGCCGAGAGCGTCATGGTCACCAGGACCGAGAACATCACCCCCTTATCGCCGCCCGACCGGGTGGTGCGCGAGATCATGTTGTTGGCAAGCGCGAAGGAGGTCGCCGAGCCGAGCGCCAGCACCTGCCCCAACGCCGCCCCCTCAAGCGCCATCGACGCCGTCCCGGCCGGCGGCCTGCAGCGCCTCCCAGACCCTAAGCGGGGTGGCGGGCAGGTCGAAGTCGCGCACCCCGGCGCGGGCCAGCGCGTCGCTCACCGCCGAGGCCAGCGCCGCCGTCGCACCCACCGTGCCGGCCTCGCCCACGCCCTTGACGCCGAGCGGGTTGAGCGCCGTCGGCACCTCCACCGTGCCCAGCCGGAAGGCCGGCAGGTCGCTGGCGCGCGGCAGCTGGTAATCCATCAGCGACCCGGTCAGGAGCTGGCCCGCCTCGTCGTAGACCATGCGCTCGCCCAGCCCCAGCGACAGGCCCTGCGCGATGCCGCCCTGCAGCTGGCCCTCGACCAGCACCGGGTTCAGCACGCGGCCCACATCCTCGACCGCGGCGTAGCGCACGACGCGGGTGGCGCCGGTCTCGGGGTCGATGGCGACCTCGCAGAGATGCGTGCCGTTCGGGAAGGTCGCGGCGTCGGGCGCGAAGGTCTCCTCGACGCGCCAGACGCCCGCCCCGGCGAGATCGCCCAGCGTCACGGATTCGTTGCCGCCGCGGCGGTGGAAGGCGCCATCGCGGAAGGCGATCTCGTCCGGCGCGCAATCGAGCGCCGCGGCGGCCTTCTCCGACCCCTCCTCCAGCAGCCGGTCGAGCGCCACCGCCAGCGCCGAGCCGGCCACGGCGAGCCCCGAGGACCCGCCCGAGCCGCGGCCGAAGCTCAGCGCCTCGGTGTCGCCGTTGCGGTAGCGGATGCGCGCCGCGTCGATCTCCAGCCGCGCCGCCGCCAGCGCCGACAGGCCGGTCTCGTGGCCCTGCCCCACCGACATGACGCCGGGCGCTATGCTCACCGTGCCGTCGCCCGAGACCTCGATCCGGGCGCAATCGGGCTTGGGCTTGCGCAGCGGGCCGCCGGCGCTCTCGATGCAATTGGCGAGGCCCACGCCGTAGAGCAGGCCCTCCGCCTCGGCCGCCCGCCGCCGCGGCGCGGGATCGCCATTCAGCGCCAGCGCCGCCGCCATGACGCGGGGAAAGTCGCCGCAATCGATCGCGGTGCCGAGCGCGGTGGTGACCGGCATCTCGCCGGGCGGGATCAGGTTGCGCCGCCGCACCTCCACCGGGTCGGCCGCGGCCGCCCGCGCCGCCGCGTCGAGCGCCCGCTCGACGGCATGCGTGGCCTCGGGCCGGCCATTGCCGCGGAACGGCGCCAGCGGCGGCCGGGCGCTGAGCAGGCCGGCGATCTCCACCGCCGCCTCGGGCACCCGGTAGGTGCCGGTCAGCCCGTTGACGTTGTTGATCACGCCGAAGGCGCGGCGGCTCGGGAAGGCGCCGGCGTCGATCTCGAAGGCCGCCGCCAGCGCGACGATCCGCAGATCGGCGTCGAGCCCGATCGTGACCTCGCCGGTGGCCGCCCGGCCCTGCGCGTCGGCCAGCAGCGTCTCGCCGCGCCCGGGCAGCCAGGCCAGCGCCAGGCCCAGCCGGTCGGCGGCCCAGCAGAGCGCCGCGTCCTCCGGCGCCATGAAGCCCTTCAGCCCGAAGGAACCGCCGACATCCTCCGCCACCACGTGCAGCCGGCCCGGGTCCCAGCCGAGCTGCGCGGCGATCTGCCCGCGCAGCGCGAACGGGTTCTGGGTGCTGGCGCGGTACTGCACGCCGCCGCCCGGCCGCGGCCGCGGGCGGGCCAGCGCACAGCGCGGCTCCAGCGCGAAGGCCGCGACCCGCGGCCAGTCGAGCCGCACCTTGGCGCGATGCGCCGCGTCGGCCAGCGCCGCCTCGGTCTCCGCCGCGCGCCCGAGCCGCCGGAAGAAGGCCCGCCCGGCGCGGGCCGGCGCGTCGTCGATGTCGAGCGCGATGGCCTCCAGCGCGTCCTGCACCGCCGCGGCGCTGTCGCCCACGACCAGCGCCACCGCCTGGCCGAGATGCGCGATCTCGTCGCCGGCGAGGATCGGCTGCGGATACTCCTCGGCGGCGCCGCCATCATCGCGCGGCAGCGGCTCGTGCTCGATCGGCCCGATGCCGTCGGCGGCGAGATCCTCCGCGGTCAGCACCGCGCGGATGCCGGGCAGGGCGGCGGCCTCCGAGATATCGAGACCGACGATCCGGCCGCTCGCCACCGGGGCGCGCAGGAACCCGGCCTGGCAGACCCCGTCCTCCAGATGGTCGGCGACATAGCCCCCCGCCCCGGTCAGCAGCCGTGCGTCCTCGCGTCTCCCGTTCCAGCCGGTCACCCTGCCACCTCCCCCGGTCGTTGCGCGCGGATGGTAGCGTCTGAGTGCTCGGGCGCAAACAGAACGTCGTTCTGCCATGCGAAACGGATTGCGGATTGTTTCGGGCCGGCAGCCCGCAAGGGCACCGGCCGTCGTTCCGCTGGCTGGAACGCCATTCAGCATTGAGTTGTCGCCTGACGGGCGCGCTCGCTACCGTTGGGGCATTCCCGCCGGTCGGTGTCGTGCCGCGACGGAGAGGGCACCGCTGTGCCGTCTCCGCGCGCCGGAGCTGCGCGCGCCGCGAAGGCCTCGGGGACAGGGAGGAGACCACCATGACCAAGCAACGATTCGACCTCACCGTCGATGGCCAGGCCCACAGCGTCGAGGCCGAGCCCGACATGCCGCTGCTCTACGCGCTGCGCGGCGATCTGGCCAAGAAGGGACCCAAGTTCGGCTGCGGCCTCGCCCAGTGCGGCGCCTGCACCGTGCTGCTCGACGGCGAGCCGATCCGCTCCTGCGTGACGCCGATCGACAGCGTCCAGGGCGAGGTGCGCACCCTCGACGGGCTGGCGGAGGACGGCACGCCGCACCCCGTGCAGGCCGCCTTCATCGAGGAAGAGGCGCCGCAATGCGGCTACTGCACCAATGGCTGGATGATGTACGCCGTGGCCATGCTGGAGAAGAACCCCGACCTCTCGGACGCCGAGATCCGCGACAACTTCGCCGGGCTGAAGTGCCGCTGCGGCACCCATATGGCGATCCTGCGCGCCACCAAGGCCGCCGCGGCGGCGATGAAGGCGTGAGGAGAGCGACCATGACCGAGACCCTTCAGGACCGCTCCACCCTCACCCGCCGCGCGCTGCTGAAATCCGGCGGTGCGCTCTTCGTGAGCTTCGCCGCCACCGCCGGGATCGTCGCCGCGCCGGAGATCGCCGCGGCCCGCGAACCGCACCGCCCGCTCGACCCCGCCGCGCTCGACAGCTGGATCGCCGTCGGCCAGGACGGCCGCGTGACGGTCTACTGGGGCAAGATGGACATGGGCCAGGGCACCGATACCGGCATCGCCATCATGGCGGCCGAGGAGCTCGACGTGGACATCGACAACGTCGACATCGTCGCCGGCGACACCGCGCTCTGCGTCGACCAGGGCGGCGCCTCGTCGTCCTCGGGCGTGCAGCGCTCGGGCGTCGCGATCCGCCACGCCGCCGCCGAGGCCCGCCGCCTGCTTCTGGAGATGGCGGCCGAGGAACTCGAGGTGCCCGCCGCCGAGCTCAGCGTCGAGGGCGGCCGCATCACCGCCGCGGGCGACGCCGCCAAGTCCGTGAGCTACGGCGAGCTGGTCGGCGGCGGCCTGTTCTCGCACAAGCTCGACTGGAACGGCCGGCTCGGCAACCGGCTGGAGCTGGCCGGCACCGCGCAGCCCAAGGACCCGAAGGACTACAAGCTCGTCGGCACCGAGATCCCGCGCAAGGACGTGCCGGGCAAGGTGCTGGCGACGATGGACTTCGCGCATCACCTGGTGGTGCCGGGGATGCTGCATGGCCGCATGGTGCGCCCGCCCGTCGCCGGCGCGGTGCCCGAGGCGGTGGACGAAAGCTCCATCGCCGAGACCGGCGCCCGCGTGGTCTGGAAGGGTGCCTTCCTGGGCGTCGTGGCCGAGGAGGAATGGGACGCCATCCGCGCCGCGCGCGACCTGAACGTGACCTGGTCGCAGCCCGGCCCGCAGCTTCAGACCGACACCAAGGGCGTGCACGACTTCATCCGCGCGGCCGAGATCAAGCACGAGGAGCACACCACCGACGAGGGCGATCTCGACGCGGCGCTGGAGGGTGCTGCCACGCTGGTCGAGGCGGAATACGAATACCCGTTCCAGAGCCATGCCCGCATGGCGCCGGCCTTCGGCCTCGTCGACGTGCGCGACGGCGGCGCGACGATCTGGACCGACAGCCAGAAGCCGCATTCGGTGCGTCCCGGCGTCGCCGACGTGCTCGGCCTCGACATCGAGAACGTGCGCGCGATCTGGATGCCGGGGCCCGGCTCCTACGGCCGCTCGGACGCCGATGACGGCGCCATCGACGCCGCGGTGCTGTCGGCCGAGGTCGGCCGCCCGGTCCGCATGCAGTGGATGCGCAACGAGGGCATCGCCTGGGATCCGAAGGGCGTGGCCGCGGTCTCGACCGGGCGCGCCGGCATCGACGCCGAGGGCAATGTCACCGGCTACCATTACGGCATCAAGGGCTTCTCGCGCTCCAACATGCGCTCGCGCGGGGACGAGGCGGGCTCGGTGCTGGCCGGGCACCTGCTGGGCCGCGAGCCCGAGAACGGCTATGCCGCGCGCTCGCCCGAGCAGAGCTACGCCTTCGACTCAATGCGCTACACCGAGCAGGTGATCGACCCGCTGCTGAAGGTCGCCTCCCCGCTTCGCACCGCGCATTTCCGCGACCCGATGGGGATGGAGGTGCATTTCGGCCAGGAGAGCTTCATCGACGAGGTCGCCCATGCCGCCGGCATCGACCCGGTCGAGTTCCGGCTGCGCCACCTGACCGAGGAGCGCGACCGCGCCGTGCTCGAGCTGGCCGCCGAGAAGTCCAACTGGCAGGCCCGCAGCGGCCCCAACCCCGAAGCCGGAGACGGCCCGGTCCGGCGCGGCCGCGGCATGGCCTATGCGCAGCGCAACGGCGCGGTGAACGCGCTGGTGGCCGAAGTCGAGGTCAACATGGAGACCGGCGAGGTCTACGTGCCGCGCTTCATCCTCGCCTCCGACCACGGCCAGATCATCAACCGCAAGTCGATGCGCACCACGCTCGAGGGCAACCTGATCATGGCGCTCAGCCGCACGCTCTTCGAGGAGGTCGAGTTCGATTCCGAAATGGTGCGGTCGGAGGATTGGGCGACTTACCCGATCCTCGAGATGGCGCAGGTGCCGCAGGAGATCGACATCCACATGATCGACCGGGTGGAGATCGGCCCGCGCGGCGCCGGCGAGGCCTCGACCCGGATCGTGCCCGGTGCGGTGGCCAACGCCATCTATGACGCCACCGGCCTGCGCATCCGCAAGCTGCCGCTGACGCGCGAGCGCATGCGCACCGCCCTCGCGACGCTCTGATCGCGGCCCGGGCGGCCCCGTCGCGGGCCGCCCGGCACATCGCGCGCCCCCGGGCGCGGTCCCCGGGACGTGCGGACCGGCGCCTCGGCCGGCACCGGCGCACTGGAGCGCGCCAACCCTCTCAACCATCAACAGCTGTTAACTTTCCGCGGCAGCCGACCGCCCGGTTCGGCGGAGCGCGCAGGACGCCCTAGCGAGCAGTCGGGTCTTGAACGCGGGGCTGTCTGTCAGATCGCCCGGAACGGGCGTGTGGGGGGCATCCGCAATCACGGGCCGCCGCCTCCCGTTCACCGGCCGCGACGTTGCGGATGAGGGCGCCGAGCGGGCGGCGGAGAATGTCCGTTCCGTCCGCGCAAGACCGGCCGGCGCCAGTGGGTCTCAATCGCCAGCGGCTCCCGCACGCCGCGCCGCTGCAAGCCGCGCTCACTCAGAAAGACGCGCCGGCGCCGCCGGTTTCATCCGATTGAGGCCGGGATTTCATGCCCGGGTCTGCCATCCAGGTCAGCGCCCTATGCGCAGTGGGCTCGCACAGATCGGCGCGTTCGCCGGGTTCGGCGGGGACGCGCGGCGCCCCGCCGCCTCCCCTCACTCGGGCTTGGCGCCCATGCGGTGGATGCGTGCCAAGACGCTCTCGGGCACCAGCCCGGTGAGCGCGGTGATCGCGCGGTTGTGCAGGCCCGGGACCACGCCGCGGCGGCCGGCCATCACCGCCTCGTAGCCCTTGCGCGCCACCATGTCGGGGTCGTCCTTCTGCTTCTCCGCGATCGGTGCGTCGGCCAGGTCGTTGCCCTTTCGGTAAAAGATCGGCGTCTCGGTCGGGCCCGGCATCAGGCAGGTCAGGGTCACGCCGCTGTCTTTCCACTCGTCCTGCAGGGCGTAGCACAGGCTGTCGAGATAGGCCTTGGTGGCGTTGTAGACCGCATCGTAAGGACCCGGAACGAAGCCGCCGATGGAGCCGGTGACGAGGATCCGGCCGCGGCCCCTTTGGGCCATGCGGCGCCCGAAATGATGCAGCATCGTGGTGGTCTGCAGCATGTTCAGGTCGATCAGGCGCTTGATGTCCTGCCAATCCTGATCGGCAAAGGCCCGGCCCAGGGCGCGCCCGGCATTGGCGCACAGAAGGTCGACCTCGCGGGGGCCCACCGCGTCGAGAAAGGTCCGGACCCCGTCGCGCGACGCCAGATCGACGACGGAGGCCTCGACGGCCACGCCCAGCTGCCGCAGCTCGTCGGCGGCGGCATGGATCTCCTCCTCGTCGGCACAGATGACGAGGTCGTGGCCATCCTCCGCCGCCAGGCGGGCGAGACGCAAGCCGAGCCCGGTCGAGGCGCCGGTCACGACGGCAAGCTTGTCAGCCATGGGAACGGTCCTCCGGTTCGGCCATGTTGCGATGCAGGCGCGCCAGGAGGGCGTCCGGCAGAACCCCGCTCAGCGCTGTCTGCACCTTGGTCATCACGCCCGGCGAAACTCCGGAGGCGCCCCGCTTCATCGCCGCGTATCCCGCGCGGGCGACCTCGGCGGCATCGGCCTTGCGGCGGCTCTGCCCGACCGGGGTGTCGTCCATCTCGGCGCGGTGGAAGAACTCGGTCTCGACCGGGCCGGGCATCAGGCAGGTCACGGTGATCCCGGCATCGCGCAGCTCGTCGCGCAGGCCCCAGCTCAACGTGTCGATATAGGCCTTGGTGGCGTTGTAGACAGCCTGGTAGCTGCCGGGAATGTGCCCGGCCAGCGATCCGGTGATCAGGATTCGCCCGCTGCCGCGCGGCACCATGGCCCGCGCCGCGCGGTGCAGCAGCGCGGTCGTGCCGGTCACGTTCAGGTGGACGACCTCCTCGATCCTTGCGGGATCCTGCTTCAGGAAGGCATCGCCCAATCCGCGGCCGGCATTGGCCATCAGGTCGTCGGGAACGCGCCCCTCGAGCGCGTCCCAGAGCGTCGCGACGCCGCTTTCTGTGGCGAGGTCGGCCTGCACCGCCGTGACCGCGGCGCCCTCGGGGCGCAGTTCCGAGGCGATCTCGGCGATCTCCGGCTCGTGGGCCGTCACGATGAGCGCGGCGCCATCCGCGGCGGCCAGCCGGGCGAGCTCGCGCCCGATTCCGGTCGACGCCCCGGTCACGAGGGCCAGACGTGGTCTTTCCATCAGGCGGCCTGCAGGCCGGGCTTCAGAACGACCTTGGTCCATTCGTCCTGATTGTAGCGGAAGTTCTGGTAGCCCGTGGGCGCCTCCTCGAGCGGCAGGCGGTGCGAGATCAGGAACTGGGTGTCGAGCTCGCCCTCGCCGATGCGCCGCAGCAGATCGTCGAGGTACTTCTGAACGTGGGTCTGTCCAGAGCGGACCTGCACGCCCTTCTCCATCAGCGCCCCCAGCGGGAACTTGTCTAGCATGCCGCCATAGACGCCGGGGATCGAGATCGTGCCGCCCTTGCGCACGCACATGATGGCCTCGCGCAGGGCATGGGCGCTGTCGGCGCCGATGCCGACATTCTGCTTGATGTTGTCCATCACCGTGTCGGGGGCGAAGCCGTGGCTTTCCATCCCCACCGCGTCGATCACCGCGTCGGGGCCGAGCCCGCCCGACATTTCGGTCAGCGCCTCGAGCACGTTGGTCTGCTTGAAGTCGATGACCTCGGCGCCGAGCTTCTTGGCCAGCGCCAGCCGGTTCGGGAACTCGTCGATGGCGATCACCCGTCCGGCGCCCAGCACCAGCGCCGATTGCACCGCGAAGAGCCCGACCGGGCCGCAGCCCCAGACCGCCACGGTGTCGCCTTCCTTGATGTCGGCGTTCAGTGCGCCCTGCCAGCCGGTGGGCAGGATGTCCGACAGGAACAGCACGTCGTCGTCGTCCATGCCGTCGGGGATGACGATCGGGCCGACATCGGAGAACGGCACCCGGACATATTCCGCCTGTCCGCCCGGATAGCCGCCGGTGAGGTGCGAATAGCCGAAAAGCGCCGACAGCGCATGGCCGTAGAGCGGCTCGGTCAGGTCCTGCTTCTCCGCCGGGTTGGTGTTGTCGCAGGCCGAGTAGAGCTGGCTCTTGCAAAAGAAGCAGCTGCCGCAGGAAATGGTGAAGGGCACCACCACGCGCTGGCCCTTCTTCAGCGTGCTCTTGGGGCCGGTCTCCACCACCCGGCCCATGAATTCATGGCCGAGGATGTCGCCGGACAGCATGCCCGGGATGACCCCGTCATAAAGGTGCAGGTCGGAGCCGCAGATCGCCGTCGAGGTGACCTCGATGATGGCGTCGCGGGGATTGACGATTTCGGGGTCGGGCACGGTGTCCATGCGGACGTCGTGCTTGCCGTGCCAGGTGAGTGCGCGCATGTCGTACTCCGTCTCAGGCCGCGTCGCGGCGGTTGGCGTTGGTGGCGATCTCGCCGGTCTCCAGCAGCATCTTCAGCCGCTTCAGGTCGCGGCGCGCCTGCAGGTGCGGCTCGGCCTGGAGCAGCTTGGCGACGGCGCGGCCGAGAGTGCCGCCCGGCGCGTCGTAGGCCAGGTCGAGCGTCACTTCGGTGCCGCGCCCGGCCGGGGCGTCGCGGAACTGCACCTCGCCGCGATGCGCGAGGTCCGACTCGTCGGTGCTGTGCCAGGCGATGCGACGGTTCTCCTCGTCGGCGGTGATCTCGGTCACCAGCGTCACGTCGCGGTTGCCCGGGCCGGCGATCTGCCAGCGCGAACGCTCGCCCTCGACCCGGATGTCGTGCACGTTCGCCATCACCGTCTTCAGGTTGGTGAAGTCGCGCCAGAAGGCGTAAATCTCGGATTTCGGCCGGTCGATGGTGATGGTGCGGCCGGTCACGGTCCAGCGTCCCTGCCGGTAGCGGGAGCTGCGTTCGGGGGCGTCGTCGGCGGGCCGGTACGCCACCGAGTTCCGGGTGCGGGCCTGGTACCACGCCAGCCCGGCGATCCCCAGCACCGCCCCCGCGCCGGCCGCCAGCCAGAGCCGGTTGCGATCCGCATCATGAGGCTGCGGGACGGGAAGGTAGTCGTGTTCCATGATGAACCTCATCGCATCGGTGGGGCGGTTCCCGGTGATCCGGGGGTGGCCGACGTCATTTCGGGTCGGGCCGAGACTTGGGAAATCCACCCGTCAACTCTGCGGCGAACGCGGCGGGGCGGAAAAACGATCCCCTCGAAATTGGGTCGGCAGAACGGCACGGCAGGATTCGCGGCGTTTCCCTTTTGGCCGGGAGTCCGGGTATCAGCCGGCAAACGCCGCCAATCGGATTTCCTATCCGGATAGGCAAAAGCGACGGCCCCGTCCTGCCGTCGACCGACAGCGGTCGGCCGCGGAGCAAGGGGCCGCGCGCGCGGCCCCTTGCGGCCTGCCGCTCGGGTCAGGCGGCCTTGTTCAACGAGGTCTCGGCCAGCTTCGTCAGCTTCTCGTCGGTGGCCTTCTCCTCGTGCAGGGTGGCCTCGAAGAGCGCCACGCAGTCGGAATGGCCCATCTCGTTGGCCCAGGCGATCAGCGTGCCGTAGCGCGCGATCTCGTAATGCTCGACGGCCTGCGCCGCCGCCGCCAGAGCCGCATCCAGCACCTGCTGGTCCGCGGTTTCGCTGGCGAGCTCCTCGGCCTCCTTGATGATGCCGTCGATGGCCGGGCATTCGACGCCCTTGGGTTCTTCGCCGAGGGAGCGGAAGGCCTCCTCGAGTCGCTTGACCTGGCCGTGGGTCTCCTCGAGATGCGCCTCGAAGCCCTCGCGCAGCGGCCCTGCCGAGGCCTTCTTGATCATCTTGGGCAGGGCCTTCTCAATCTGCTTCTCGGCGTAATAGACGTCCTGCATGGTGTGCAGGAAAAGATCGTGGAGCGTTTTGATGTCCTTGGAAAACAATGCCATCGGTATCTCCTTCGGGTTTCGTGCGGAGCCGTCTCCGCGTCGTGTCGGAAAACCCGGGCCATTTGCTTCCGTTCCCGTGCCGAATTCATATTCAATTCGCGAACGCTCCGAATAGGCAATGCGCCGCCGATTCGAATTAACGCAATCGATTTGCGATATGTCTGGCCATTGGAATGCGTGTGAAGTCCGGGGGATCTCAGCAGCCTGTGGGCGGCCTACCCGCGGTCGAAGGCCACCGCGGGGCAGCGGTGGCCTTCGGAAGCGTCTCGAGCGCCAATGTACCAGGATTTACCATGCGCGCGGCGTCGTGGACGGACTTCAACGCCGCCAGACTAGCACGCTTTGCCGCCGCTGCCCCGACCGCTTATCGGTCAGCTGCCGCCAGCCGCGGCCGGAGCGTCCGGCGCCCCCTTTCCCGGCCCCCGGGCGGCTCAGATCAGGAAGGAGACGGCCAGCACCACGCCGATGGCCGAGACCGCGAGCCGCATCGGGCGTTCGGGGATCTTCCGGGTCACCGCGGCGCCGAGATAGCCGCCCACCAGCCCGCCCAGGAGCACCGCCACCGCGGCGTCCCAGCGCACCAGCCCGGACAGCGCCAGCGGCGCCACCGCGGTGGTGTTGATGGCGGCGGCGAGCAGGTTCTTGGCGCCGTTCACCCGGCCCAGCGGCACCGCGTCCGAGGCTGCCAGCACGGCGAGCAGCATGAAGCCCAGGCCGGCGCCGAAATAGCCGCCATAGAGCCCGCAGAAGAACAGCAGCAGCGCCGTGGCCGGCCCGATCCGGTTGCCGGGGAAGGCGCGCCGCATCAGTTCGGCGCTGCGCGGCCCGAGCGCGATGGCGCCCACCGCGATCGCCAGCAGGAACGGCACCACCGCCATGAAGGCCCGCTCGGACGAGAAGATCAGCGCCAGCGCGCCGAACAATCCGCCCGCCAGCACCGGCAGCAGGCGGCGCAGAAGCTGGCCGGCATCGGCCCGCAGCTCGTGGCGGTAGACCCAGGCGGCGGGCAGCTGCGCCGGCCAGACCGCGATGGTCGAGGTGGCATTGGCGACGATCGGCGGCAGGCCCGAGGCGACGAGCAGCGGGAACACGAAGAGCTTGGCGCCGCCGGCGGCGGCATTGACCATGCCGCCGAGAATGCCGGTCGCGAAGAGCAGGGCCGCGTTGTCGATCATGTCGGGGTGTCGCCGCCCCCCGACAGGACCTCGGCGGTGCGGGCGAAATGCGCCTCGGTCAGGCGGCAGACCGCCTCGCTGTCGCGCGCCAGCGCCGCCTCGGCGATGCCGCGATGTTCGGCGCCGAGGTCGCGGGCGCCGATATGGCGGTAGATCGAGGCGCGCCGGTAGCGTTCGCAGATGTCGTGCAGCCCGTCGCGGACATGCAGCAGCCAGCTCGACCCGCAGGCGCTGACCAGCGCGGTGTGGAACTCGGCATTGGCGCGTTCCCAGGCGTCGGTGACGCCGCCGGATCCCGCCAGCGCCGCGTCCTGCTTCTCGAGCCGGTAGGCGGCGGCGACGATTCGCGCCTCCCAGGCATCGTCGCCGCGCGCCAAAGCGAGGCGCAGGGCCTCCTTCTCGATGGCGGTGCGCGCGACGTTGAGATCGGCGAACTCGCCCGCGTCGAGCGGCGCCACGGTGAACCCGCGCTGCCCCTCGGCCACCACCAGCCGCTCCGAGGAGAGCCGCTGCAGGGCCTCGCGGAGCGGCGTCGGGCCGGTCTCGTATAGTCCCCGAAGCCGTTCGATTCGCAGGCGTTCCCCGGGCTTGCGCACGCCGCGGATGATGTCGGTGCGCAGCGCCTGGTAGGCCGCCTCGGTCAAGGTCGTCCCGTCGCCCGCCCGCGGGCGGGTGGAGAGCTTGGCAGGGGCGTTCGGGGACCGGTCCGTCATGTTCAGGCTTGTAGCAGCATTCAATCAGACTTTGACAGCGAAAAAATCTACGGTTACACATTTCATCGATAATTTGAGGAATCATCGCAAATGAAGCTTGTCACTGTTTCGCACGGCGGCGACCACCATGCCGGCTACCTCGACGGCGATGAGGTCGTCCTCTGCGCCAGCGGCGCCCACGCGCTGCGCACCCTGATCGAATCCGGCGAGGCGCCCGACGCCTGGTCCAAGGCGGGCGACACCCGGGTGCCGCTGTCCGAGGTCACGCTGGCCGCGCCGATCCCCGAGCCCCGGCGCGACATCTTCTGCGTCGGCAAGAACTACTTCGCCCATGCCAACGAGTTTCACTCCAGCGGCTTCGATTCGAGCGGCAAGGAGGCGGTACCCTCGGCGCCGGTGGTCTTCACCAAGGCCACGACCTCGATCTGCGGCCCGGGCGAGGACGTGCTGGGGTCGCTCGACCCGACCGAATCGGTCGATTACGAGGGCGAACTGGCGGTGGTCATCGGCCGCGGCGGCCGCGGCATCTCCGCTGCCGAGGCCATGGACCACGTCTTCGGCTACACCATCGTCAACGACGTCACCTCGCGCGAGCTGCAGAAGACCCACAACCAGTGGGTCATCGGCAAGGGCATCGACACCTTCTGCCCCATGGGCCCGTATATCGTCACCGCCGACGAGGCCGGCAGCGTCGACGCCATGGAACTGGTGACCGAGATCAACGGCGAGGTGCGCCAGAAGGCCCGGGTGGCCGATCTGGTCTTTGACATCCCGACGCTGATCGAGACCCTGTCGCGTACCATGACCCTGCTGCCCGGCGACATCATCGCCACCGGCACCCCGGAGGGCGTCGGCATCGGCTTCCGGCCGCCGCGCTACCTGGCGCGGGGCGACCGCATGCGGGTCTCGATCTCGGGGCTCGGCAGCCTGGAGAACGCCATCGCGTGAGCGGTGCCGGGCCGCGGCCGCCGGGAGGAGCGGGGCCGCGGCGCGACGACGACGAAGACAGCCGGCCGCCAGAGAGGCCGGCGCATTTCAAGGGAGGAAAGATCATCATGCGCATGCGCACCCACCTGCTCGCCACCGCGGCGGCCCTCGCGCTTCCGGCGGCGGCCCTGGCCGAGGTCGATTTCAGCGGCAAGACCATCGAGGTCGTCGTGCCCTTCGGCGTCGGCGGCGCCACCTTCGTCTCGGCCAAGTTCCTCGAGCCGTATTTCGAGAAGCACCTGCCCGGCAACCCGACCATCGAGGTCGTCGACCGCCCCGGCGGCGGCTCCATCCTCGGCGCCAACTGGTTCGAGCAGAACGCCAAGGCCGACGGCACCACGATCCTGTTCACCACCTCCTCGACGGCGAACCCCTTCGTTCTGGGCCAAGAGGGCGTGGAATACCGGCTGGCCGATTACCGCGTCGCCTACAGCCATCCCTTCGGCTCGGTGGCCTATACCTCGCCGGCCACCGGCATCACCGAAGCGGCCAACATCAAGGAATCCGACGTGCCGCTGGTCTATGGCGGCATCGCCGCCGCGGCCTCGGACCTGCCGGCGCTGCTGTCCTTCGAGGTGCTCGGCCTCGACGTGAAATCGGTGCTCGGCTTCAACGGCCGCGGCCCGGTGCGGCTGGCCTTCGAGCAGGGTTCGGTCAACCTCGATTACCAGTTCACCCCGGTCTACCTGACCCAGGTCGTGCCCTCGATCGAGGAAGGCAGCGCGGTGCCGCTCTGGACCGGCGGCTCGGTCGACGACAACGGCGACCTGACCCAGCCCGACCCGCTGGCCCCGGAACTGCCGCCGGTCTACGAGGTCCACAAGTCGCTCTACGGCGAAGCGCCCTCGGGCATCGAATGGGACGCCTTCCAGTCGATCGCCAAGGTGACCTATGCCTACGGCCTGACCGGTTACATGCATCCCGACACGCCGCAGGAGGTGCTCGACACCTTCGCGCAGGCGGTCGAGGCGATCAACGCCGACCCGGAATTCCAGAAGGAAAGCCAGGAGGTCACCAACGGCGCCCGCCTGAGCGCCGGGGAGAAGACCGAACAGGCGATCAAGGCGGCGCTGTCGCCGTCGGAGGAGGTGCGCACCTATCTGCGCGACCTGCTGAGCGACAAGTATGGCGTGAGCTTCTGATCGTCTGACCCCTCCCGCGAGGGTCCGGCCCAGGCAGAACCCGTTCCGGCGCCCTTCGGGGGCGCCCCCCATTGGCCCAGCAAGGAAACCCGATGCTTTCAGAAGCGCTCAGCGCGCTCGGCGACATGGCCGATCCGATCCGGATGGCGGCATTGCTCGGCGGCATGGTGGTCGGCATCGTCTTTGGCATGCTGCCGGGTCTCGGCGGCGTCGCGGCGGTGTCGATCCTGCTGCCCTTCATCTTCTATCTCGACGACTTCTCCGGGCTCGCCATGCTGCTCGGGGCGGTCTCGGTGGTCTACACCTCCGACACCATCACCTCGGTCCTGATCGGCGCGCCGGGCTCTCCGGCCTCGGCGCCGACCGCCATCGAGGGCCACGCCATGGCCAAGAAGGGCCAGGCCAGCCGCGCCCTCGGGGTGGGCTTCCTGGCCTCGATGGTCGGCGGCCTCGTCGGCGCGGTGATCCTCGCCCTGGCGATTCCGGTCGCCGGCCCGATCGTGCTGATGCTGGGCGAGCCCGAATTGTTCATGTTCGCCCTCGTCGGGCTGTTCTTCGCCGCCTCGATGGTCGGGCCGGACCTCGTCAAGGGTCTGGCCGCGGCCTGCATCGGCATCCTGCTGGGCGTCGTGGGCCCGGCCCAGGCGGCGGCCGATTACCGCTTCACCTTCGGCCAGGTCTACCTGCTCGACGGGCTGTCGCTGACCATCGTGGCGCTCGGCCTGTTCGGCGTCGCCGAGGTCATCGGCATGCTGGCCTCGGGCGGCGGCATCTCGCATCAGCGCATGGAGGTGACGGGCTGGTCGCAAAGCGTGCGCGACTTCGCGCAGCACTGGTTCCTGATCCTGCGCTCGGCGGTGATCGGCGTCTTCGGCGGCTTCGTGCCCGCGGTCGGCGCCTCGGCCTCGACCTGGGTGGCCTACGGCCACGCCATGCGCTCGGCGCGCGACAAGTCGCGCTTCGGCAAGGGCGAGATCCGCGGCATCGCCGCGGCCGAGGGCGCCAACAACGCCACGGTGATCGCCGACCTCGTCCCGACGCTGCTGTTTTCGGTCCCCGGCGGGCCGGCGGCGGCGATCTTCCTCGGCGCGCTGTTCTCCTTCGGCTATTACCCGGGGCCGCGGATGATCTCGCAGAACCCGGACCTGATGTACCTGATCATCTGGTCGGTGGCGCTGACCTCGGTGCTGGGGGCGCTGATCTGCTTTGCCATCACGCCGACCCTGGCGCGCCTGACCCGCATTCCCTTCGGCATCATCGCGGCCCCGCTGATGGTCGTCATGGTGATCGGCGCCTACCAGTCGACCTCGACGCTGGGCGACATCTACATGCTGTTCGCGCTCGGCACGGTGGGCTGGCTGATGAAGCACGCCTCCTGGCCGCGCGCGCCGGCGCTGGTGGGCTTCGTGCTGTCGGGCCCGATGGAGCAGTATTTCTGGCTGTCCAACCAGCTCTTCGGCTGGTCCTGGCTGCTGCGCCCCGGGGTGCTGGTGATCGCCTCGATCATCGTGCTGCCGATCCTCGCCCGGCTGGCCGGACGCGCGCTGCGCCGCCGGCGCCAGCGGGCGGCCGCGATGGCCGCCGGATCCGGGGCATCGGGCGCCGGCGGCTCCGCCCAGACGCTCGCCGAGGCCGATGCCGCCGCCGCCGACGCGGATGACGAGCCGAGACCGGGGCAACCGCCGCGCGCGGTCGAACTGGCCCTGGCGCTGGTCGCCACCGCCGCCTTCGGCTGGGCCGCGTGGGAGACCGCGCAGTTCAACCAGTCGTCGCGGCTGATGCCCCTGCTCTGCATCGTGCCCGGCCTGCCGCTGGCGCTCCTGCTGCTGGTGCGCGGCCTGCGGCGCGGCGCCGACAGCCTGCCCGAGGCCGAGCGCGACGAGGTCCGGGTGCTCGGCGCGCTGGTGCTCTATGCCGCGGCGATCTGGGCCTTCGGCTTCTCGCTGCCCACGATCGCCCTGCTGACCTGGATGCTGGTGCTGCGCGCCGGGCTGCGTCCGCTCGCCGGCATCGTCTACGGCGGGGCGATCTTCATCGCCGCGCATGTCCTGTTCTCCCTCCTGCGCGGCGACGCGCCGGTGGGAGCCATCCTGCCCATCAGTTGAGGAGATACGCCATGTCCGACATGATCGACGACGACATCATCGCCCCGAGCATCGATCCCGAGACCAAGAAGATCGGCATCCGCCACGTCAAGGCGACCAACGCCGCCGGCACCCGCACCAAGATCCAGGTGCGTGACTTCGCGCCGGTCTACACCGACGAGCCCGACAGCCTCGGCGGCACCAACAGCGCGCCGAGTCCCTTGGAGACCGTGCTGGTGGCGCTGGTCGGCTGCGACGGCGTGATCATCAACGGCGTCGCCGAGGCGATGAAGTTCGCCTATGCCGGCGTCGACTTCGCCTGCCAGAGCCAGATCGACGTGCGCGGGCCGAAGGGCGTGCCGGGCGTTCGGCCCTACTTCGAATCCGCCAAGCTCGACATCACCGTCTACAGCGACGAGAGCGAGCAGCGCTTCGCCCAGCTGCGCAAGAACGTCGAGTATCGCTGCCCGGTGATGAACCTGCTGAACGCGGCGGAGGTCGCCATGGACGTCACCTGGACGCAGCGTCCGGCGGCGGACTACGCCGGCTCGGTGGACTGAGGCAGCCGCGCCCCCGGCGAACCCCGGACGCGGGGGGACGTGCTGCGCCGCGCCGGGCGGATCCTTCCGCCCGGCGCGGTTGCGCCTTTCGGGCTCAGACCAGGAGCGGCACGAAGGCGATGAGCAGATAAACCAGCAGCAGCACGCCCAGATAGGGCAGCACCGCGCGGGTGATCCGCTCGATCGGCAGGCCCGCCGTCGAGGAGGCGACGAAGAGGTTGATGGCCACCGGCGGGGTCACCATGCCGATCGCCAGGCCGACGACGATGATGATGCCGAAATGCACCGTGCCGAGGCCCAGCTGCAGCGCCAGCGGCAGCAGCATCGGGGTCAGGATGATCAGCGCCGAGGCGGTCTCGAGGAAGACCCCCGCGACCAGGATCACCGCCATGATCAGCAGCAGCAGGACATAGGTCTCCGAGGACAGCGCCATCGCCGCCTCGGCGATGCGTCCCGGCACCTGCCAGCTCGACAGCGTCCAGCTCAGCACCGCCGAGGCGGCGATCACGAACATGATCACCGCGGTGGTGACCCCGGCCCGCACCACGATGGCATAGAGCGCCCCGAGGCTCAGGTCGCGGTAGACGAAGATCGAGATCAGGATGGCGTAGTTCACCGCCACCACCGCCGCCTCGGAGGGCGTGAAGATGCCCGAGAAGATGCCGCCCAGAATGATCAGCGGCGCCATCAGGCCCCAGCTTGCCGCGGCCAGGCTGCGCCCGATGGTGCGGAGGTTGAGCGCGGTGCCGCGCGGATAGGCCCGCCGGTGGCCCTGGATCAGCGCCACCGCGATCAGGCCGAGCCCCATCGCCACGCCCGGCAGAAAGCCGTTGAGAAACAGCCGGGCAACCGATTCCTGCGCGATCACCGCGTAGATGATCATCGGCACCGAGGGCGGGATCACCACCCCGATGGTGCCCGAGGCGGCGATCAGCGAAGCCGCCGCTGCCGGGTCGTAGCCCTTGCGGCTGAGCTCCGGCACGAGGCTCGCGCCGACCGCCGCGGTGGTCGCGGCGCCGGAGCCCGAGATCGCCGCGAAGAACAGCCCCGCCAGCACCGAAACGATGGAGAGCCCGCCCTTCAGGAAGCCGAACAGGCTGTCGGCAAAGGCCACGAGGCGGCGCGAGATCTCGCCCTGCGCCATGACGTCGCCGGCCAGGACGAACATCGGCACCGCCACCAGCGCGAAGGAATTGATCCCCGCGAACATCTGCTGCGGCACCACCATCAGCGGCAGGCCGGACGCGTCGAGCGCCGTCATCGTGGCGGCGCCGATGACGATCGCCACCGGCAGGCCCATCAGCAGGAAGAGCAGGAACAGGGCCCCCAGGAGAAGCGTCACGGCACGCCCTCCCCGCCTGTGCGGCCCGCGGCGGCAAGCTCGGACGCCGCCGCCCGCGGCGGCGCCCCGGCGATCAGCCGCACGAGGTCGATCGCCGCCAAGAGCGCCATCAGCGCGGCGCTCACCGGCATCACCGCGTAGACATGGCTCATCGACAGCCGCAGCGACGGCGATTTCTGGAAGCTCTGGACCTGCATGTAGTGCCAGCCGATCACCGCGAGGGTGACGAGAAAGGCCAGGGCCACCAGCAGCGCCGCGCCGGTCACCGCGCGCCGCCAGAGCGGCGGCAGGCTGTCACGCAGCAGCGCCACGGCGATGTGGCGGCCCTGCTGGTAGGCCAGCGCGGCGCCCAGGAAGGTGATCCAGATCAGCCCGAACCGCGCCACCTCCTCGGTCCAGCGCAGCGAGGTGAAGGCCACCCGGCTGACGATCTGGAGGGTGATCACCAGGGTCAGCCCGGCCATGCCGGCGAACACCACGGGCGCCAGCACGGCCGCGACGGCCCTGTCGATCCAAGCCAGCGCCCGGAGCATGTTACTGCAGCGCGTCCTGGATGCGCGGCAGGTAGTCGCCGAACTTCTCGCCATATTCGGCATAGACCGGCTGCACGGCTTCGGCGAAGGCGGCGAGGTCGGCATCCTCGATCACCTCCATGCCGGCATCCTTCAGCGCCTGCAGCTGCTCGCCCTCGAGCCTGGCGTTGAGCGCGCGCTCGTATTCCGCGGCCTCCTGCGCGGCCTCCGCCACGATCTGCTGCGTCTCCTCGGAGAGCTGGCCCCATTTCGGCAGGCCCATGACGAAGATCGCCGGCGCGTAGGTGTGCCGGGTCATGGTCATGTGGGTCTGGGTCTCGTTCAGCTTGAACGAATGCACCACGTTGACCGGGTTCTCCTGGCCGTCGATGGTGCCCTGCTGCATCGCCGTCAGCGCCTCGGTCCAGGCCATCGGGATGGCGTCCGCGCCAAGCTGGCGGAAGGTGTCGATATAGACCGGGTTCTCCATCACGCGGATGCGCAACCCGTCGAGATCGGCGGGGCTGGCCACCGGCTTCTCGGAATTGGTCAGGTTGCGGAAGCCGCGCTCGGCATAGGCCAGGCCCTTGAGGTTCACCTCCGACAGCCGGTCGAGCAGCTCCTGCCCGATCTCGCCGTCGAGCACCTCGTAGGCGGCCTCGGGGGACGGGAACAGGAAGGGCAGCTCGAACACCGCCATCTCCTCGAGGAAGTTGGAGACCGGGCCATTGGTGATGATGCCCATGTCGACGGTGCCGATCTGCATGCCCTCGAGCAGCGTGCGCTCGTCGCCCAGCGTGGCATTGGGGAAGATCTCGACGCTGATGGCGCCGTCGGAGTGCTCGGAGACCAGCTCCTGGAACTTCTCGGCGGCGGCGTGGAAGCCGTCCTGCTCGTTGACCACATGCGCAAGGCGCAGGGTCACCGGCTCGATCTCGGCCGGGACCGGCGCGGCGGCGAGAGTCATCGCGGCGGCGAGGCCGGTGAATGTCAGAAAGCGGGTCATGTCATACTCCGTGGCTGAAGGCGCACGCCACTGGCGCCGCGGCCGAACCGTGCGCGCGGGCGGGAAAATTTGTCATATCGCTGCGGCAAACCTGCGCGAAATGGCGGTTTGTTGCGCCTATGGCGCAGAAGCCGGGGGAATTGCAAGACGTTGCGGGTCGACATTTCCGAAACCCCGCGGGCCCGAAAATCGGGCACCCGGCCCGGGGAATGGCTTGCCTTCGGGGTGCCGAGGGGCCGCGTGGCGCCGGTGGGTGTTTCGCCGTCCTGAAAGCGGGCGATCCCGGCCGCCCCCGGAGCCGGGCGCCGCGCCGGTGAGGGTCCGGGCCCCCTGCCCCGCCCTTGCCGCCGCCGCCCGCGCGGGTCTTGTGCCGAGTGCGGCCCCTTGCCCTCCCGGCGCCGGAGCCGCATCTGCCAGGTCCTACGACCCCGGCGCGCGCGGGGCGCGCCAGCCGCGCCAGACGCTGATCACCCGGATCGCGAAGGCCGCGACGACGCCCGCCGCGGCGGTCCAGCTCTCGGCCAGGCCCAGGGCGGCGCCGATCACCACCAAGGCGGCCCCGACCATCGCGGCAAGCGCGTAGATCTCCTCCCGCAGCACCCGCGGCGTTTCCACCACCAGCAGGTCGCGGACGGCGCCGCCGCCCACCGCGGTGAGCACGCCCAGCAGGATGGCGGGGGTCGGGTCGAGCTCGAAGTGCAGCGCCTTCCGGCATCCGCTGACCGCGAAGAGACCGAGCCCGAGCGCGTCGAGCACCATCACCGGCTTGCTGAGACGGGCCAGCACGCGATGGCCGGCAAAGCCCACGAGGCCCGCCGCGAGCGCCGTCAGCAGATAGCGGGGATCCTCGAGCGCGGTGGGCGGCGTGGCGCCGAGCAGCATGTCGCGGATCATGCCCCCCGCCAGCCCGGCCGCCACCGACAGGACCGCGATGCCGAAGATGTCGAGCCGGCGCCGCACCGCGACCACCGCGCCGCTGATGCCGAAGACGAAGGTGCCGAGCAGGTCGAGCCAGAGACCAAGCGGGAGGACTTCCATGTGCGGGACCGATGCCGTGAAACCGGACAGCACCATCGCCGCTAACGGGCCCGGCGTCCACCGGACCGCGGCGCTGCTGCTCTCGAACCGTGTCGGTCGGACCCGGCCGCGCAAGCGGGAATGCCGATTGGCCCCTCTGGCTTAGCGGTCCTGGCTAGCGCTGTGGCAGGCGCCCGAAGCCCCTGCCCTCTCCGGCCGGCGATTGCGCAGATCTGCGGCTCAATGAATGCGCGCATTCGCGGCCCTACCCGACAGAAAATTTTTCCTAGGGTAGACTTCAGAGTCTCTTACCCTACAAAAAATTTAGCGTAGGGTAGCCGGCATGATCGCGCATCACTCGCATATCGGCGTCGCCGCCTGGACCGACCTTCTGCGCCTCCTCAAGGATACGCAGGTGTCCGAGCTGCGCGGATCGCCGAAGCTGAAGACGGTCGGCAACCGCAAATACTGGTATGACCAGTACCGCATCGGCACCGAGGTTGTCGACCGCTACATCGGCGAGGACAGCTCCGCGCTGCGCGAACGGCTGGAGCGGATCGGCGAGTTGGCGCGCGCCCGCAAGGCCAACGAGGCCGAGCGCGCGCGGCTCATGCGGGTGCTCCGGGCCGAGGGATATCTGATGGCGGATGCCCAGACCGGGCAGGTCGTCTCGGCCATGGCGCGGGCCGGGGTCTTCCGGCTCGGCGGCACGCTGATCGGCACCCAGGCCTTCCGGCTCTACGAGGGCGAGCTCGGCCTGCGGATCGGGTTCGGCCAGACCGCGGTCACCGACGACATCGACATCGCAAGCTTCGAACGGCTGTCCCTTGCGCTCCGCGACGTGGTGGACGAGTCCCTGCCCGAGGTGTTTTCACAGCTGCGCTTCGCGCCGGTTCCCTCGATGGAGAAGTCGAGGGTCTGGCGCTGGAAGCAGACCGACCGCAATACCCTGGTCGAGTTCCTGACCCCGTCTTTCGACGCGCAGGAGGGTCTGCGCGACCTCCCTGCCCTCGGCGTCGCCGCGCAGAGCCTGCATTATCTGAATTACCTCATCGCCGAGCCGATCCAGACCGCGCTGCTCTACCGGTCCGGAACGCTCGTGCAGATCCCGCGCCCCGAGCGTTTTGCCATCCACAAGCTGATTGTCGCGGATCGGCGCAGGGCGGACCCGGACCGGCTCAAGGTGCGGAAGGATCGCGCGCAGGCCGAATTCCTGATCGAGGCGCTGAGCGAGGAGCGGCCCGAGGACCTCGCCGAGGCCTACCGGACGGCTCTGGACCAGGGGCCTGCCTGGCGCAGCCGGCTGGCATCGTCGCTGGAGAATTTGCCGAAAAGCCGGGAGCGGCTTCAGGCCTTGCTGTGAGTGCCGCCGGCCAGCAGCAGCTCCACCGGCGCAGTCGCGTGGACTTAACAGCTGTTAAGCGGCCCGCAGCGACGGGCATTTAACAGCTGTTAAGCCGCCTCCGCGACCCGGGTCAGCGCCAGCAGCATCGGCCCGCAGCCAAACTGACGCGCCGCAGCCTTGGCCGAAAGGGCCCGCAAATAGGCGCCGGGCGAACGGATCTGGCCGAACCGCTGCAGTATGGCGGCCACGACGATGGCGGCCTGTGCCGGTCCCATGCTGCGCTGCGCCTGCAGCCATGTCGCGTCGTCGATGCCCATGCCGGCACGCAAATTCGCCGCCAGTTCGTGCAGTTGATGCCAATGCCGGATGGGTTCCTGCGCGAAGACCTGGATCTCCGAACAGCACGAGAGCACCAGGGGCAAGGGCACGTGCGGAAGACCCCGCGCCTCGCCCTCTGCGTTTTCTTCGCGATGACCGGCGTTGCCATCGCAGCCTTCAGATTCAGGATCTTCTTTGTCTGAATTCTGATGGTGCTGCTCAATTCGGGACTCGCTGGTGCTCAGATTTACCGTTTTGCAGCGACTCGGGCCTTCCAGAACGTCGCGCGCCAGATCGAGCAGGCCGAGGAGATCGGACTTGAGGTCGAGCAGGTCGCCCTCGGGCAGCTTGCGGCGCAACGCCCGTGCCGCCAATGCGGCCCTGTCCGACAATTCGTCCCAGAGCGCCAGCCCGGGGCGCTCGGTGGCGCCCAGTGTGGCCACCGCCGCCAGATCGCGGCGCATCAGGCTGACGACCTCGCGCAAGCTCCGCAGGCGTTCTTCCGCGGCATCGACCGCCTCGGCGGCCTGGCGGATCTCCGCGGCCCGGCGGGGCAGGGGGCTCAGGTCGAAGCCGAAGGCCACGTCGCCGCCGGCATTGCGACGACAATAGCGCTTGCCGTTGGGGCTGTCCCTGCGCGCCAGAAAGCCAAGGGCGACCAGCCGGGCCAGGTGGCGCCGCATCGTCGAGCAGGCCATGCCGTTCAGCCGCTCGGCCAGGGCCTTGTTGGAGGGAAAGACCACGGAGCCGCGATCGGCGGCCAGGTCGCGGTCCGGATGGAAGCTCAGGAGGCCCTGGAGCACGGTCAGCTCGCGCTCGCCCAGCCCGAAGGCGCGGCGCGCGCGGGTCAGATCGCGGTGCAAAGCCCACTTGTCCACGGCCAATGAGGCCGCGGGGTCAGACGGTGCCAGATGGGCGCGCGTCATCGGCCGCTGAAACGGCGAAATCGGGGTGTAATGCATGGTCTTGGCCACGAAAGCACAGCTCCGCCGGCCCGCAACGCGCTTTGCGCTTGCAGGGGATCGGGCCGGTCGCTAAGCTCAGAGGTGCGAAAACTGAGGGCTGTAGCGGGCCGGTCCTGCGACGGTTCTTACCTGAGGCCTCGTGAAGTCACATTCACGGGGCCTTTTCATGCGCTTCCTGTCGTGTCTCCCTGTTGTGACTGCTCATCCTCGGTCTTCCGGGCGTTCCATCGCCCGTGAAGTTCGGCGATCAGGGCAGGGGCCTCGCGTTCGAGCCAGCCGGCAAAGCCGGCATCCTGCGCTGCGATGTCGATTCTCAGATTGCGGCCGCGTCCCGACCGCGACAGCCGCGCCGTGCCGACGCCCGGGATGGCGTGTCCGGCGTCGCGCGGGGCCGGGGTCGCCTTCGGCTGCGCCGCCTTGAGCACCGCCAGGAAGGCCGCGTCCGAGCGTTCCCCGGTGGCGCCGCCACGCTCGGCGGTGGCCGCGGCCTCGAGCAGGGTCTGGCCCTCGGCACCCCCGGCAATGGCGCGCTTCAGCTCCTCCCAGCGCGGCCGGCCGATGCCGGGCGCCGGTCCGATGGCGCGGATCAGATCGTCGCCGACGGTGCGCACCACGCCGAGCATCTGCGACAGCCCGGCCTCGGTCAGGTTCAGCACCTCGGCCACCGCCTTGTTGCTGCGCTCGCCCTCCGGCAGATGGTCGCCCTCGACCAGCGCGGCGGCGACCAGCGCCCGTTCGATGAAGCTGAGGTCGCGCCGCTCCTGGTTCTCCAAGAGCTGGTCCTTCAGCGCCTGGTCGTCCTCGAGCTCGGTCACGATGGCGCGGACCGGGCGGTCGAGCTGCCGGCACGCCTCCAGTCGGCGGCGCCCGTAGATCAGCTGGTAGCTGTCGCCCTCGCCGGGCCGCACCAGGATGGGCACCCGCTGGCCGTTGCGCTGGATCGACGCGGTGAGGTCCGCGACGTCGAGCCCGAGGCGGTCGTCGAGCCGTCCGGACACGGCGATGCGCTCCGGCTCGATCTCGGCGATGCCGCCGCGCAGGCGTCGGTTCTCGCGCACGTCCGGCGCGTTGTAGAGCGTGCTCAGCGCCGGGTTAAGCTTAGCCCTTCGTGCCATCTCGGCCCCACGTCTTCTGGATCAGCATGGCGATCTCGTCGTTCACCGCGTTCATCGATTCCACCGCCCGGTCGTAGGTCGAGCGGGTGAAATCCTTGCGCTCGACCTCGTAGAGGGTCTGCTTGGTCAGCCCGGCATCCGAGATGGCGGTGGATTCGACCATGTGGTTGGTCAGCACCGAGCGCCCGAACAGGCCGCGGATGAAGGCGATCATCTCGGTCTGCGGGGCGTCGCCGACTTTGTAGCGCGTGGGCAGGAATTTCAGCCATTCGTAGCGCAGGTTGGCGCCGGCATCGCGGATCACGCCAAGAAGGTCCGAGGTCATCCGCAGGAACTGGCTCATCGACATCAGGTCGAGCATCTGCGGATGCACCGTCACCAGCACCCCGGTCGAGGCCGAGAGCGCCGACATGGTCAGGAAGCCGAGCTGCGGCGGGCAGTCGATCACCACCACGTCGTAATCCGGCTCGACCTCGTCGAGCGCGTCGCGCACCCGCGAGAAGAATGCCTTGGCGCCGCCGCGATGGATCGCGGCGGGCGTTTCGTGCTCGAATTCCATAAGCTCGAGATTGCCGGGAATCAGGTCGAGCCCGCGCATGTAGGTGCGGCGGATGACGTCGGCGATCGGCACCGGGTCGTCGTAGCGCACGACATCGTAGAGCGTGCCGCCCTCCATCAGGTCGATCTCCGGCTGGATGCCGTGCAGGGCGGACATCGAGGCCTGCGGATCGAGGTCGATGGCGAGCACCCGGTAGCCCTTGAGCGCCAGCCGTTGCGCCAGGTGAGCAGAGGTCGTGGTCTTGCCCGACCCGCCCTTGAAGTTCACCACCGAGATCACCTGGAGGGCGTCGCCCTCGCTGCGGCCGGGCACGTAGGTGTTCGGCTTTTTCGCTTTCAGCTCAAGAGCTTGACGGATTTCCCAGATATCGTCGAGGGTGTAGCGCCGGTGGTTGCCGGCGGTCATGTCGACCTCGGGAATCTTGCCTTCGCGGTGCAGCTTGCGAAGATAGGTGTGGTCGACGCCGAGCAGGTCGGCGGCCTCGCCGCTGGTCAGGCTGCGCATCGCCTTCTGGGCATTGGGGGGAAAATGCGCCTCTCTCTGCGCATGCAGATTCGCCGCCAGCAATTCGGCATAATGGCCGATGGCAATGTCCAGGTCCTGGTCCGTATCCGTCATGCTCTGCTCGATCCGTGGGCGCGGTTTTTCGTGAAACTCGCGCTATTTTTCGAGACTATTGCCCGGCGTAACGGATTCGTGCAAGAGATTTCCTTGTCGGACGGCCGGTTGGGTCCCTGGCGCCACGTGCGGCGAGGATAGACGCGGCGCTTCGGCGACACCAGACGGCGCACCCGCGGAGGGGCGCGCCGGCCGGGCGCTGCGCGGGGGCGCCGCTCCGGCCACCCCGGGGATCGCCTCACCCGGCGCCGTTCTCCGCGGTCTCGCGCTGCATCGCTTCGCGCATGAGAAACTTCTGCGGCTTGCCGGTCACCGTCATCGGCAGGCTCGCGACGATGCGGACGTGCTGCGGCACCTTGAAATGCGCGATCTGCCCGCGGCACATCTGTCGCACCGCCTCCGCGTCGAGCGTGGCGCCGCGCTTCGGCACGATCCAGGCGCAGACCCGTTCGCCCAGCCGGTCGTCGGGGATGCCGAAGACCTGCGCGTCCGAGATGCCTGGGCAGGTCAGCAGGAACTCCTCGATCTCGCGCGGATAGATGTTTTCGCCGCCGCGGATGATCATGTCCTTGGAGCGGCCGACGATGGTGCAGAACCCCTCCGCATCCAGGACGCCGAGATCGCCGGTGCGCATCCAGCCGCCAACGATGGCGGCATCGGTCGCCGGGGCATCGTTCCAGTAGCCCTGCATCACCGAATAGCCGCGCACCTCGAGCTCGCCGCGCGTGCCCACCGGCACCACCCGGCCCTCGGCATCGGTGATCCGCACCTCGAGATGCGGGTGCACGCGGCCGACCGTCTCGCAGCGCTTGTCGATGGGGTCGTCGGTGAAGCTCTGGAAGGAGACCGGCGAGGTCTCGGTCATGCCGTAGCAGATCGTCACCTCGGCCATGTTCATGCGGGTGTTGACCTGCCGCATGACCTCGATCGGGCAGGTGGCGCCGGCCATGATGCCGGTGCGCAGGCTGGCGAGATCGCGGGGCGCGGAATCGAGCTCGCCCAGCATCGCCACGAACATCGTCGGCACGCCGTAGAGCGCGGTGCCGCGCTCGGCCGCCACCGCGTCGAGCGTCGTCGCTGGGTCGAATCCCTCGTCCGGAAACACCATCGCCGCGCCTTTGGAGACCGCGCCCAGGACGCCCATCACCATGCCGAAGCAATGGTAGAGCGGCACCGGGATCACCAGCCGGTCGGACGCGGTCAGACGGATCCGGTCGGTGACGAAGCGGGCATTGTTGACGATGTTGGCATGGGTCAGGGTGGCGCCCTTGGGCTTGCCGGTGGTGCCCGAGGTGAACTGGATGTTGATCGCGTCGTCGGGATCGAGGCTGGCGGTGATCCGGTCCAGCGCCGCCTTTTCGACCCCGTTTCCGCCCGCTGTCATCGCGGCGAAGGACAGCGCGCCGGCGCCGGGGGCGTCGTCCATCCCACCACGTGGCGCAGCGCGGGGAGCTGGGCGCTGCGCTGGCCGCCGGGCGGCGTGGTCGCCAGCTCGGGGACCAGTTCGCGGATCATGCCGAGGTAGTCGGAGCTCTTGAAGCGGCGCGCGGCGACCAGCACCGAACAGCCGACCTTCTCCAGCGCGTAGGCCAGCTCCGAGACCCGGTAGGCCGGGTTGATGTTGACGAGGATGGCGCCGATCCGCGCCGTGGCGAACTGCGTCAGCACCCATTCCGGGCGGTTCGGGGACCAGATGCCGACCCGGTCGCCGGGCGTGACGCCGAGGGCCAGCAGCCCCGCCGCCACCTCGTCCACCGCGCGGGCAAAGGCGGCGTAGTCCAGCCGCAGGCCGGCGGCGGGAAACACCACAGCGTCGCGCTGGCCATGTGCGGCCACCGCACGGGCCAGCAGCGCCGGGATGGTGATGTGTTCGAGCGGCCGGTCGCGCGGGCCGGCCACCTGGCTCAGCCCGTCGGCGGGGGCGGTCCTGTCGGTCATGTCTGTCCTCCTCCTCAGATGCGCGGCCCGTCCCTCCGGGCGCGCGATGTCGTGTCGTCCAGCCGGCCTGCGCGTGCAAACCGCCCCGGCGGGGTCCCGCCGAGGCGCGGCGTTCAGGCGCCGCCGGCGAGGCTCCGGGCGGGCGGGGGCATCCCGCCGCGCCGTTCGCGGCCGCGATGGGCCGGCGGGCGGCGGGGGCGGTCGCCGGGCGGCGCCCCGTCGGCCATGAGCAGGCCGGTGAAATGCGCCGCGGCGCGACTGGCGCCGACGACAGCCGCGCCCGGCACGCCGGGGCAGGCGCCGAACCGGGCATTCGGCGTCTCCAGCAGGCTCCAGTCGGCGGGGCCGCAGCGGGCGTCGCCCTGCACCGAGAGCACGCCGGCAAACGCCGCCGGCCAGACCGCGGCACCGCGCGCCGGGGCCGAGGCGACGATGCCGATGCCGGCGGCCTGCGCCCGCGCCACCGCCCGGGCCAGCCGCCTTTCGGGCCGGGCGAGGCCGAAGGAGCAGTGGATCACCGCCACCCGCGCCGCCAGCGCCCGCTCGAAGCTCGCGATCACCGCGCCGAGGCCGGTGGCCAGGGGGCCGGGAAACACCGTTAGGCCGACGATCTCCACGCCGGGCGCCGCGGCGCGGATCGCTTTCGCCAGCTCCCTGGCGTGGGTCGCGGCGGGGCTGGTGGCGGCCTCGGTCACGACGGCGCAGAAGTCGTGCCGAGCGACCAGCCCGGGCAGGTCCCGGGGCAGCGGTCCGTCGATCAGCGCGACGCGGCTCATGCCCGGCCACCGCCGAGATCGAGCACGCGCTCGGCCGGGCGCGCGGCGGCATCGGGGCGGTGATCGGTGCGGATCCGCGTGACCCCGGGCAGCGCCGCGTCGAGATGGTCGAGGAGGCGCGCTGCGGTGGCCGGGTCGACCTCGGAAAGCGCCTCGTCGAGGATCAGCAGCCGGACCGGGCGCAGCAGGACGCGCAGAAGGCAGATGCGCTGCCGCTCGCCGCCCGACAGGGTCAGGCCGTTCTCTCCCAGCACCGCGTCGAGCGCGCCGGGGCCGGCGAAGCGCCGGGCGAGGCCGAAGGCCTCGAGATGGCCGGCGAGCGCGGCCTCGGCACCCGGGCGGTCCCAGAAGCCCTCCGGCGCGAAGAGGTTGTCGCGCAGGTTGGCGCGCAGGATCAGCGGCCGCTGGCCGACCAGGGCCACGCCCGCGGGCAGGGCGCCCGCGCCGGCCGCGGTGGAGACCTCGACGCCGCCCAGCGTGATCCGCCCGGCCGCGGGCCGCGCGCGCCCGGCGAGCACGCCGAGCAGGGTGGTCTTGCCGGCGCCGCTCGGCCCGGTGACGGCGAGCCGCGCGCCCTCCGGGAGCGACAGGGTGATCGGCCCCAGCCGGGCGCCGCCGGGCAGCGCGACCTCCACCCGGTCGAGCGTGAGCGCATGGCCGCGGGGCGCGGCCGCGGGGGTGGCGCGGGGCGGGCAGGGGGCGTCCATCACCGCGTCGAGCCGGGCCAGCGCCACCCGCACCCGTGCCTGCGCGTGCCAGAGTCCGAGCAGTGCCTGCATCGGCCCGGTCATGACGCCGAGATAGGCGATGAAGGCGATCAGCGAGCCCAGCGGCCAGTCGCCCCGGATCACCATCAGCCCGCCGGCGACGAAGATGCCCGAGCGCAGCAGCGCGGTCAGGATCGCCGGCACCGCGCGGGTCACCTCGGCCCACTGGAACTGCGCCACGAGGCCGCGATTGAGCCGGGCGTGGTCGGACGCGGCACGGGCCTCGACAAAGCCGGTGCCGCGCGCCGCCTGCAGCGCCGCCATGCCGAACACCGCCTCGGCCAGCCCGGCGGCGTAGCGACCCTGCGCGGCGCGCGCGGTCTCGGCCATGCGCTCGGTGCGCGGCCGGGCCCAGGCGAGAAACAGCAGCTCGCAGGGGGCCAGCAGCGCCGCGGCGAGGCCGAGGCGCCATTCCAGCACCATCAGCATGGCCGTGCCGCCGACCAGCCGCACCGCCGAGGAGACGCCGCCGAGCACGCCGTTGAAGGCGAATTTCTGCACCTCGCCGGCATCGCCGTCGATCCGCGCCATGACCTCCCCGGTGCGCTGGCCGGCGAACCAGGCCGGCGGCTTGACGGCCAGCGCCGAGACCAGCGCGGCGCGCAGGTCGGCCAGCATGCGCACCGAGGCGCGCATGTGCAGGATGCCCGACAGCGCGCCGAGCCCGGTCGCCGCCAGCCCGACGGCGAAGAGCGCCGCGGCCCAGTGCACCAGCGCTGCCGGGTCGCCGGCCATCAGCCCGCGGTCGATCACCAGCTTGCTGAGATAGGGCGGGGCGAGGCCGATCAGCGCCGCCGCCAGCCCGAGCGCCAGCAGCAGGCCGAGCCGCGGCAGGTGCGGACGCAGCAGCGGGCCGATCCAGCGCGCGGCGCCGGGGGTCAGGCAGGCGGCGGTGGGGAGGAAACGGGGAGGGGAGACGAGGGGCGGGGGCCCCCCCCCCCCACCCCCGGGATATTTCGGCTCAGAAGAAGAGGGGCGCGGGAAGATCTGGGGGGGCGGCAGGTCCGCGGGACCTGCCCCGGTGTCGGAGAGGGTCATCGCGGCGCCGCCCTTGTCACTGCGGGATCACCTGCAGGGTGGCCACCGACATGTCGCCGCCCGAGGGGATCCGGATCTCGCCCACCCGCTCCAGCGTCTGGCTGTCGTAGATGCCGATATCCTCGTTGGTGCCGGCGACGTAGATCTCGCGCCCGTCGGAGGAGACGTTGATGACGTAGTAGGTGTGCGGCAGGTCGACCCGCTTCACCAGCTCTTGCGTCTCGAGGTCGTGCTTGGAGAGCTGGGTGTAGACGCCGTAGAGGTAGCGCGGGTCGGTGGCCGAACGCACGCCGGAGAACATCAGCACCTCGAAGCTGGCGAAATCGGCGATCTCGGTCTCGCCGGTGGCCAGATCCACGCTCTGGTAGCCCCAGACGAAATCCGCCATCTCGGTCCGGCTCTCGTCGGTGAAGACCGGGGCGGTGTACATCAGCATGAACTCGTCGTTCTGCGATCCCGTCGGCCAGAAGGCGAGCACGTCGGGGCCGCCATAGGTCGGCCGGTCCCAGCTGGCATTGGCGATGGCGATCTCGGTGGCGCCGGTTTCGGGGTCGATGCGCAACACGTCGTGGCCGGCGAGGTAGACGTCGCCGTTCGCGTCCGCCGCCATCAGGGTGCCGCGGCGCGGCGCGGGGAAGCTGCGCAGGGGCTCGGCGTCGAGCCCGGCGGCGGTGTCGTAGACCGCGAATTCGGGCGCCATGACCTCGTAGCGGTCGGCCAGCATGCGCACCGGGTTGCGCACGGTGTAGAGCTCGCGCCCGTCCCGCGACACCGCGAGCGAGGCGATCGAGCGGCGCGTCACGTCGCCCGTCGACTGGCGGGCGAAGAACACCTGCTCGCAGGTGGCGATGTCGATGCCCACCACGTCCTGCCAGCGGTTCACCAGCATGTAGGCGATGGCGTTGTCGGGCGACATCACGGTGACGCCGGGCACCACGTTGAGCCCGAGATCGCAATCCTGCTTCAGGGTCCGGGTCGCGGCGTCGAAGACGTAGAGGTTGCCGGGGCGGGCCGGGGTCACCAGCAGGTCGCCGGCTTGGGCCGGGGCGGCGGCGGCGAGGGCCGGCAGGGCCAGCGCCAGCGCGGGAAATAGGCGTCTCATCGGGCGCTCCTTCAGGTTTCGGCGTCTTTGGGATAGCCGGTGCCGAGCGCGCGCCAGTCGCGCGCGGCGTTGGGCGCGGAGGCGTCCCAGTCGGGGTGGCTGACCATGATGTCGGGCACCTGGGCCGGCCACCAGCAGGGGTCGGAACAGCCGTAGAGATCGGCCTCCATCGGCTGGCACAGGGCGGCGAGCCCGCCGAACGGGTCGACCTCCCAGCCGGGATCGAAGGTGGTGGCGCAGCCGGCGGTGACGGTCTGCATGGCGCGGACCTCGTCCATCCGGTCCTCGCCGGCGGCGGCGCGGACGCGCTCGGCCTTCTGGTTCAGCGGTTTCATTTTCCGAACGCCCTCCTCGGTGCGACATGGCGGTGAAAGAAATCCGGGCGGGTGGCGATCAGCTCGGCATAGATGCCGATGCCGAAATCGATCCAGTCGCGCATCAGATCGCAGTAGTGATAGGTCGGCATCATCGGGTCCGAGAAATGCGCGTAGCTCTCGTGGTAGCAGCCGCCCGCGCAGAGGTTGCGGATCCGGCAGGTGGCGCAGCCCTTCTCGGTGCGGTCGGACCGGTCGCGGATGAAGGCCGCCAGCTCCTTGCGCTTGATGCCCTGATCGACCGATCCGAATTGCTCCATGCCGGAGCCGGTGAAGCGGTGGCAGAGGTTGAGCCCGCCGTCGTGGTCGACCGCCAGCATGCCGACCCCGGCGCCGCAGGGCAGCGCCTTGGAACGGCCCTCGTAGAGGTCGGTCATCATCTGGTGCATGTTGGAATAGCCGATGTTGCGGCCCGCGCGGGCGGCGTCGAGATACATCCGGCCCAGCGTCTTCATGCCCTCGAAGACCTCCAGCAGCTCGTCGCCGTTGAGGTTGAAGGCGTCCATCTCGCCCGAGGTCACCGGCGAGAAGCCGACCTCGGCAAAGCCGATGTCATTCTTCAGGTGGTCCCAGATCTCGACGATCCGGGTGACCCCGGCGGTCAGCGTCACCCGCACGCCCACCGGCTTCGAGCGGTAGCGCCCGAGCAGCAGCCGGGCCTTGGCGGCGACGGTGTCGTAGGTGCCCTTGCCGCCGACCGTCTTGCGGTTGAGGTCGTGCAGCGCCTTCGGCCCGTCCATCGACACGGTGAGCCCGAAGCGGTGGGCGTCGAGCCAGTCGATGACCTCCTCGTTGAGCAGCGTGGCATTGGTGGTCAGGCTGAAATTCACCGCCTTGCCGAGGGCCGCGAAATGCGGCTCGGCCCAGTCCACCACCTGCCGGATCAGCGGCAGGTTCGAGAGCGGCTCGCCGCCGAAGAAGACGATGTTGTAGCTGTCGCGGTCGGGGTTCTCGGCGAGCAGCAGCTCGACCGATTTCACCGCCGTGTCGAAGGCCATCTTGCGGCCCTTCGACGGGATCGCGAGATCCTCCTTGTAGCAGTAGGAGCAGGCCAGGTTGCAGCCGGTATTGACGTTGAGCACCACGGTGGTCAGCGGAAAGGTCTCGAGCTCGATCGGCGGCCGCTCCGGGCGCAGCGGCCGGCCGTCATTGACGATGTCGAGCCGCACCAGCTCGTCGAGCCGGGCCGCCGCCTCGGCGGCGGCGAAGCGGGCGTCGAACTCGGCATGGTCGAAGGCGCGGGCCTCGGCAGCGTAGTCGAGGATCGCCCGGTCCATGGCGTCGATCTCGAAGATCGAGGTGGTGGGGACGTGGAACAGCATTTCCCGTCCCGCCACCGCCACGCGGTGGGCATTGGCCGGCTGGTAGTGGAAATCCTTCATGGTCTGGCTCTCCTGTCCGGGTCCGCTCAGCGGATCGGGGGGTCGATGAAGCGCTGCACGGTGACGATGAGCTGGGCCTCGGCGCTGTGGCCCAGGGCCTCGGCGATCACCGTGAGCTCGCCGGCATTGTTGGCGCTGAACGGGCGTTCCGGGTTGGGTCCCGCGACGGCGGGCTCGAAGATACCGTCCGGCCCCATCGCGCCGGCATGGCGGGTGTCCTGCATCTTCTCGGCGTGCGCGTGGAGGTTCTCGACCCGCCACGCGGCGTCGATGCGGCCGATGCGGATGTCGTCCTCGGTGCCGGCTTCGCCGTCGGGGCCGTTCCAGAGGCCGTAGGCGGCGAACTGCGCCGGCACCGTGCCGGGCCCGACCTCGGAGCCGCCGCCGACGCGGGCGATGGTGAAGGCGGGCTCGACCACCAGCGCGTCGATGCTGGCGTAATGCGCGACGCGGGTCTCGGCGGCGCCGGCGGTGACCGTTACGGTGCCGTTGCCCTCGGCCTCGAAGGTGAGCCGGGCGCCGTGGGGATTGGCGGCGATCTGGCCCGCGGCGCTCTCGGCGGCGTCGAGCCCGGCGCCCACCACCTGCACCTCGGCGGCGCCGGCGGGCACGGCGGAGGGCACGGTGCCGAGGATCATCGGCGCGCCGTCCGCCCGGGCCGCGGTCAGCGGCGCGCCGAGGCTGTCATTGTCGTGCAGGAACTGGCGCCCGGCGAGCGCGCTGCCATCCTCCGACAGCGCCAGCACCTGCCGGTAGGCGGTGCCGCCGATGTCGAGATTGGCGCGCCATTCGTAGCCGGTATAGAGGTTCATCTCGCCCGAGACCTCGTGGCGTGTGCCGTCGGCGGTGACCACCTCGCCGGTCACCGCGTAGGGCGAGGCCTCGCCGCTGATGCTGAGCGCGCCATAGGCCTCGCCGCCCTCGGGCAACGCGGTCAGCAAGACCCAGTCGCCGGTGACCGCGGGGCGCTCGGCGGCGCGCCATTCGGCCCAGGCCTCGGTCTCGAGCGGCCGGGTCTCGGCCAGCCACGGCGCGATCTCCTCGCGGGCGATGCGGTACCATTCGCGGTCGCGGCCGAGCGCCTGATATTCGATGGTCGGGAACTGGCCGACATGGAAGTCCATGTGCAGCAACCATTCCTCGGCGCTGCGGTTCTGCAGCAGCGCCCGGGCGCCGGTATGGCAGCGCGCGCACATCGCGGCGAAGGGCTCGTCGAAAGCCTCCACCGCATGCGGCACCTTCTCCAGCGCGTAGCGGTAGGGCGCGGCCTCGGAGGGGGCGAGGCCCTGGGTGTCGGCAAGGTACTGGACGATGGCGCGGCGGTCCCCGGGGCTGACCGAGAGGCCGTGGAACTGCTCCATCCGAACCACCGTCATCATCCAGCCCTCGGGCGTCTTGCGCTGGCCCTCCATACGGCTCAACCCGCCGCCGTCGGTGGCGCTATGGCAGCCGCCGCAGGTCTCGGTCAGCAGGGCGCGGCCGGGATCGTCCTCCTCCTGCGCCGCCGCCGTCGCGGCCAGGCTTACCGTCGTCAACAGCGCCGCGGTCAGGCGCTCGGGTCGTGTCCGCATGGCAGGGTCCCCCTGTCGGATTGGTCCGTGATCTCGAAACCGGCGCCGAGGCCGCGCGCGGCCAGCCAGCGATGCAGCCGCGCCGCGGTCTCGGGCGGGCGGTCGGGCAGGATGTCAGCGCCGAAGCGCGCAGGCTCGGGCAGCGGGCGGCCGGCCAGCCGGCGGAGCACCGGGGCAAGGTCGATGCCGGCCACGAAGGCGGCGCCGCCGGGCTCCTGCGCGCTGACCAGCACCTCGCGGCGGGTCAGCCGGCCCGCGGCCACCACCACCCGGCGGACCAGCCGCGGGCGGGCCGGCGCGTCATGCGCGGGCGCGTCGGCGGGCCAGCCGGCGCGGGCGGTCCAGAATGGCGTGGTGCCGCCCACCTCGCGGTAGAAGTCGCGGCCGATGCGGGCCTGCCGGCGCGCCGTCTCGACCACGCGGGCGGTGTAGAACTCGGCCGCCAGATCGTCCTCGCCGCGGTCCAGCGCGGCGAGGATCGGCGGCAGCATCAGCGCCGAGGAGACCGCCCAGAACAGTCCGTGCCCGGAGAGCGGGTCGAGCGCCATGGCGGCATCGCCGAGGCGCAGGCAGCGCGCGTCGAAGCGCGGCGCGGTGAGCCGCGGCGCGATGTCGTGGCAGAGCGCCGGCTCGGGCAGCGGCGGCGCCCCGGCGCCCAGCACACTGGCCCAGAGCGCGGCATGGGCGGCGCGGCCGCGATGACCGGCAGCCAGCCGCGCATCGCCCACCGCCTGCATCCAGGTGCGGCCCTCCCCGGCGTCGATGGCCCAGGTCCAGCCCTCGGGCCGCGCCTCAAGCCGCGCTCCGCAGACGGGCCAGAGCGCCGCGGGCACCCAGCCCGCCACCGCCAGCGTCGCCGGTGCCGGAGCGGCGCGGGTCCCGCGGCGCGCGGGCCAGGAGGCGCGGCGGCCGCGGGCCTCGACCAGCCGGGCGGCGCGCAGCACCCTGCCATCGGCCAGGGTCAGCCGCCCGGCCGCGGGGTCGAGCGCCGCGACGGGGGCGGCGAACAGCGTCGCACCGGCATCTTCCGCGGCGCGGCGCAGCCCTTCATCGAAGGTGGCGCGCGCCACCGCGTGCTCGACATTGCGGGCGCCGCGCTCGTCGCCCCAGCGCACCTGCCGCTGGCGGGCCGGCCCGACGCCCTCCGCCGGCAGGCCGAGACCCTCCAGCACCTGCACGAGGCGGGGCGCCATCCCCTCGACGCGACCCGGCCCGGCGCCGCCGGCGACCAGCGCCACGCGCCGCCCGCCGCGCGCCAGGAGCGTCGCCGCCACCGCCCCGGCGGGGCCGGCGCCGGCGATCGCGACATCATATGCAAGCTCGGTGTCCATGATCCGGCAAGCATGCCGGGGCAGGGGGGGCCGTGTGACCGACATTTCCGGACCGGAAACACGACAATTCCGGACAAACTTCGCGCCGGGGCGCCGGAACGCTCACCGGAAGCGGCGATTCCGCGCTAGGATCGCCGCAGCCGTGGAGAGCCGCATGCCAGCCGCCTATGACCCGTTGATCGCCGCCTCGACCCTCGCCGATCCGCTCCGCGCGGTGACCCTGCTCGGCGGCGACGTGGCGGCGCTGTGCCGCAAGTCCGGCATCCCGGCCGGCGGCGCGGCGGGCGGCGACCGCATCAGCCTGCGCACCTTCGTGTCGTTCTGCGAACACGCCGCCGAGGATCTGCGGATGCCGGATTTCGGCTGGCGGGTCGGCGGGGTCTTCGACCTGCGCAACCTCGGCGCGGTGGGCGAGAGCATCCTGGCCGCGCCGACGCTGGGCGCCGGGCTGACCCTGTTCCGCACCGCCTTCGCCTGCGTGCAGTCGGATTCGGAGCTGCGCTTCCGGGTCGAGGGCGACGAGGCGCGGCTGGAATACCGCATCCTCGATCTCGCCATCTGGCCGCGCCGCCAGGACGCCGAGCTGACGCTTGCGGTGCTGCACGCGCTGGTGCGCCGCGCCTCGGGGGACGGCTGGCAGGCCCGGATGCTGAGCGTCGAGCATGCCGACACGGCGCTGACCGCCCCCGGCGTGGCGCCGGGCGCCACGGTGCGGGCGCGGGCGCCGATCAACGGCTTCGTGTTCCCGGCCCGCCTGCTCGGCGCGCCGCTGGCCCGCGGCGCCAGCCCGGGCTTCCGCCACGCGGTGCAGACCCATGTCCGCAGCGCCCTGCGCGAGGCGCAGGAGGCACCGGTGGCGGTGCAGGTCCGGCGCGCGCTGATCCGCAGATTCGGTGCGGGCGCGCCGAACCAGACCGAGGTGGCGGCGGCCCTGGGCATGTCGCGGCGCACGCTGCGGCGGCGCCTGGCGGACGAGGGCCTGCGCTTCTCGACCGTGCTGGCGGAATGCCGGATGGAGGTCGCGCGCCGGATCCTCGAGGAAGGCCGCGCCGATGTCCGCGACGTGGCCCAGCACCTGGGATATTCCGAGGTCTCGGCCTTCGAACGCGCCTTCAAGAAGGTCGTGGGCGAGACCCCGGCGCGGTATCGCGGCCGACACGCTGTGGCCTGAATGCCCGGCCCGGCGGGGCTGGCCGCCCTCGGCTGCGCCGCGGGCGATCCCGTCCCGGGACCCCGGAGCGGGCCGCGCATCTTGGGCGCCGCGAGGCCCCTTTGGGCGTGCGGGCGCCGCGCCCCGGCCGCGTCAGCCGGGCGGCCGGGCGCCGGCCCAGTGTCCGGAGGCCACGAGATCGCGCGCGGTCTGCCGCAGCAGGTCGCGCACGACCTCCTGCGCCCGGGTCATGGCGCGGCCGGTCGGCGTCATCAGCGCGGCGCTGCGCCAGAGCCCGGGCGCGGCGAGGGCGGTGACGGCGAGGGCGCCGCGCCGGGCCTCCGCGCGCACCGAGTGCCGCGGCAGGATCGAGGCGCCGTGCCCGGCCGCCACCAGCTGCTTGATCGCGGCGTAGCTGTCGACCTCGATCGCCACCTCGGCGCGGATGCCGCGCGCCGCGAAGGCGCGGTCGATCAGCCCCCGGAGCCCGTGCGCGGGGCTCGGCAGCACCATCGGCCGTCCGGCCAGGTCGGCGAGATCGGCCGCTTCCGGCAGCGCCGCGCCGGGCGCGTCGAGCAGCGCCAGTTCCTCCTCCAGCAGCGGCTCGGCGGCGAGGCCGGGCGCCGGGCTCTGGCCGTAGAGCACCGCGAGGTCGACCCGGCCCTCGGCCAGCCAGTCAGCGACGAAGCCGCTCATCGCCTCGGCCACGGTCAGCGTGATGCGCGGATAGCGGGCGCGGGCGGCCTCGATCAGCGGCAGGGCGAGGATCTCGCCGATGGTGCCGGGCAGGCCGATGCGCACCGCGCCGGCAGGATCGCTCTCGAGGCTGCGGACCTCCTCCTCGGTGCGGGCGATGTCGTCGAGGATGGTGCGGGCCCGGAGCGCCAGCAGCGCGCCGGCCTCGGTCGGCGTCACGCCGGCCGAGCTGCGGATCAGCAGGCGGGTGCCGAGTCGTTCCTCGAGGGTCCGGAGCGCCAGCGACAGCGCCGGCTGCGCGACGTTGAGGCTGCCCGCTGCGCGGGTGATCGAGGCTTGCGCGACGATTTCCGCGAAGTAGCGCAGGAGCCGGGTGTCGAGCGGGCGGGGATCCATGGCGGGCGCGTCCGGGCATATGGTTTCGGTATGGTATCCATCGTGAGGATATATTTGCGGCATGGCGGCGCAAGCTGGTAATCCGGGGGCAATCCAGAGGAGAGAGGCCATGCGCGACGCCGCCCCCGACGAGTTCCAGGACATCCGCGACGGCGTGCGGGCGCTCTGCGCCGAGTTTCCCGACGCCTATCACCGCCGGATCGACGAAAAGCGCGCCTATCCCGAGGCCTTCGTCGACGCCCTGACCCGCGCCGGCTGGATGGCGGCGCTGATCCCCGAGCAATATGGCGGCTCCGGCCTCGGCCTCACCGAGGCTTCGGTGATCATGGAGGAGATCAACCGCCAGGGCGGCAATTCCGGCGCCTGCCACGGCCAGATGTACAACATGAACACGCTGGTGCGGCACGGATCGGAGCGCCAGAAGCGGGAGATCCTGCCCAAGCTCGCCACCGGCGAGCTGCGGCTGCAATCGATGGGCGTGACCGAGCCCACCACCGGCACCGACACCACCCAGCTCAAGACCACCGCGGTGAAGAAGGACGGCCGCTGGGTGATCAACGGCCAGAAGGTCTGGATCAGCCGGGTGCAGCATTCCGACCTGATGATCCTGCTGGCCCGCACCACGCCGCTCTCGGAGGTCGCGAAGAAGTCCGACGGGCTGTCGATCTTCCTCGTCGACGTCAAGGACGCCATGGCCAGGGGCATGAGCGTGAAGCCCATCGCCAACATGGTCAACCACGAGACCAACGAGCTGTTCTTCGACGATCTCGAGATCCCCGAGGAGAACCTGATCGGCGAGAAGGGCAAGGGGTTCAAGTACATCCTCACCGGGCTCAACGCCGAGCGCGCGCTGATCGCCGCGGAATGCATCGGCGACGGCTACTGGTTCACCGACCGGGTGACCCGCTACGTCTCCGAGCGCACCGTCTTCGGCCGGCCGATCGGCCAGAACCAAGGCGTGCAGTTCCCCATCGCCGAGGCCTATATCGAGGTCGAGGCGGCGAACCTGATGCGCTGGAAGGCCTGCGCGCTCTACGATGCCGGGCAGCCCTGCGGGGCCGAGGCCAACATGGCCAAGTACCTCGCCGCCAAGGCCTCCTGGGAGGCGGCCAATGCCTGCCTGCAATTCCATGGCGGCTTCGGCTTCGCCAATGAATACGACATCGAGCGCAAGTTCCGCGAGACCCGGCTCTACCAGGTGGCGCCGATCTCCACCAACCTGATCCTGAGCCATGTCGCCGAGCACGTGCTCGGGATGCCGCGGTCGTTCTGATGGACGGGGGGCGCCGGAGGGGGGGCGAGGGGCGCTGCCCCTCTTGCGCGGCGGGCGCCGCGCAATTCACCCCGGGATATTTCCGCTCAGAAGAAGCGCATGGCCGGGGGGCTGTTTCGGACAAGGAAGGGAGAGGGCGATGAGGTCGGGATTGCCGCTCGAGGGGCTGACCGTGGTGGCGGTGGAACAGGCGGTGGCGGCGCCCTTCGCCACCGCGCGGCTCGCCGATGCCGGGGCGCGGGTGATCAAGGTGGAGCGTCCCGAGGGCGATTTCGCCCGCGGCTACGACGCCGCCGCAGCCGGACAGTCGAGCTACTTCGTCTGGCTCAACCGCGGCAAGGAGAGCGTGGCGCTGGACCTCGCCACCGCGGCGGGGCGGGCGGCGCTGGCGGAGCTGATCGCCGGGGCCGATGTGCTGGTGGCGAACCTCAAGCCGGGGGCGCTCGACCGGCTGGGCTTCGCGCCGGAGCGGCTGCGGGCGGAGAACCCGCGGCTGATCACCTGCGCGATCACCGGCTACGGGCCGGGGCCCTTGGCGGGCGCCAAGGCCTATGACCTGCTGATCCAGGCCGAGGCCGGGCTGTGCTCGATCACCGGCGGGCCGGAGGAGCCGGCGCGGGTCGGCATCTCCATCGTCGACATCGCCACCGGCGCCACCGCCCATGCCGCGATCCTCGAGGCGCTGATCCGCCGCGGCGTGACCGGAAAGGGGGCCGCGATCGACATCGCCATGTTCGACGTGCTGGCCGACTGGCTGACCGTGCCGCTCTTGAACCACGAGGGCGGCACGCCGCCGCAGCGCGTCGGCCTCGCCCATCCCTCGATCGCGCCCTACGGGGCGTTCCGGCCGCGATCCGGCCCGCCGCTGCTGATCTCGGTGCAGAGCGACCGGGAATGGGCGGCGCTCTGCGCGGGCCTGCTGGGCGATGCGGCCCTGGCGCGCGATCCGCGCCTTGCCACCAACGTGGCGCGGGTCGAGAACCGCGCCGCGACCGACGCGCTGGTCGCCGCCGCCTTCGCGCGCCTCGACGCCGACGCGGCGCGAGCGGCGGTGGAGGCGGCGGGCATCGCCTGCGCCTCGGTCAACGACATGGGCGGGCTCTCGGCGCATCCGCAGCTCCGCCGGGTCACCGTGGAGACCCCGAACGGGCCGGTCAGCTACCCGGCCCCGGCGGCGGTCTTCGACGGCGCGGCGCGGGCCTGCGGCGCGGTGCCGGCGTTGCCCGCAACCCAGGGAGTGCCGGCCGATGCCGTTTGACATCGACCATCTGAGGGGCTGGATCGGCCGCAGCGAGACCCGCGACGACGTGCTGACGCCGGCGCTGGCGGAGCGTTTCGAGGCCACCTTCGGGCGCGACGCCGCGCCGGCGCCGGGCGATCCCGCGCCGCTGCTGATCCATCTCTGCATCGGCCTGCCGGCGGTGCCGGAGGCCGGGCTCTCGGCCGACGGGCACCCGAAGCGCGGCGGCTTCCTGCCGCCGGTGCCGCTGCCGCGGCGGATGTGGGCCGGCGGCGCCTTCACCTTCCACGCCGGCCTCAGGGTGGGTGCCGAGGTGCGGCGGGTCTCCACCATCCGCGACGTGGTGGCCAAGGCGGGCCGCAGCGGACCGCTGTGCTTCGTCACCGTCGATTACGAGATCCGGCAGGACGGCCGGCTGGCGATCGCCGAGCGCCACGACATCGTCTACCGCGGCCCCGAGCGGCCGGGGCCGCCGGCCGCCGCGGCGCCGGAACCGGCGCCGGAGGGCGCCGAGCGCCGCGTTCTGACCCCCACGCCGACGCTGCTCTTCCGCTACTCGGCGCTGACCTTCAACACCCATCGCATCCATTACGACGCGCCCTACGCGAAGGCCGAGGAGGGCTATCCCGGGCTCGTCGTGCACGGGCCGATGCAGGCGACGCTGCTCTGCCGGATGGCCGCCGAGCTGGCCGGGCGGCCGCCGGCGCGCTTTACCTTCCGCAGCCTCTCGCCGCTCTTCGACGACGCCCCGGTGACGCTCAACGCCGGCCCGCCCGAGGGCGGCACGCGCCGGCTCTGGACCGCGCGGCCCGGCGGGCCGGTGGCGATGCGGGCGGAGGCGGCGTGGTGATCTCGCGCTGGACCGGGCGCCCGACCGGGGCAGGGGAGGGCCCCCCGGGCACTGCATCCCGCGCGGGGCGCTGACGGCCGCGTCGGGGCGCAACCGGCCCGGCCCGCGGTCGAGGCGGGCCGCGGCAGGCGGGCTCAGCCGGTCTTCGCCGGGAGATTGAACAGCGCGATGAACCGCCGCGCGGTCTCCGCATCGCCGGTGACCCGAACCCCGGCCTCCGCCGCGGGGACGTCGCCGTAGAACAGCGCCGCGAGGGGCGGCGCGGCCGGCGCCGCGAAGCCGAGGTCGGGGGCGGGCGGTTTCCCGGCTTCGACCGGCAGGGCGCCGTCGGCGAGCCGCGCGGTGAACGCGGCGCTGCCGATGGCGAAGGACACTGTCAGGGTCAGGCCGCGCGCGGCCTCGACATCCAGCATGGTGCGCAGCGACAGCATGAACGAGACCGGCGACAGCGGCAGGGTCGGGTCGTGCAGCGGCGAGGCGGCGGCCCAGCGGCCGATCTCGAGAATGATCGGCTCGGCGGCGCGGCCCCACTCGGTCAGCCCGTAGAGCTGCGCCGGCGTCGGTTCGGGCGCGGTCCGGCGCTCCACCACGCCGCTGGCCTCCAGCCCCGACAGGCGTTCGGTCAGCACTTTGGCGCTGAGCCCCGGCAGGCTGGCGCGGAGATCGGTGAAGCGCCGCGGCCCGAACATCAGTTCGCGCACGATCAGCAGCGACCAGCGTTCGCCCAGCAATTCCAGCCCGAAGGCGGTGCCGCAGGCATCGCCGTACCAGCGGCCATGGGGGCTTTCCGCCTGTTCGGTTACTTTAAGTGATTTCATAGTTGCTTTTTGTAACTCACGGGGCGTAGCCTGTCCATATCGAACGGCGCGACTCGGGAGGTTCCGCAATGCCGAAGACGATCTTCATCAACCTGCCGGTCGCCGACCTGGCCCGGTCCACGGCCTTCTACGAGGCCATCGGCTTCGAGAAGAACCCGGCCTTCTCCGACGCGCAGGCCAGCGCCATGGTCTGGTCCGACGCCATCGTCGTGATGCTGCTCGACCATGCCTTCTACGCGACCTTCACCGAGAAGCGCATCATCGATGCAAGCAGCACCAGCGGCGCGCTGCTCTGCCTGACCTTCGACAGCCGCGCGGCGGTGGACGAGATCCACCGCAGGGCGGCCGCGGCCGGCGGGCGCGAGGCCCGGGCGATCGAGGACAAGGGCTTCATGTATGGCGGCGCCTTCGACGATCCCGACGGGCATGGCTGGGAGACCGTCTGGATGGACCCGGCGGCCGCCGGCGACGCCGCCGCGGACGCCGCCGCCGCGGGCTGACCGGCCGGCGCCGGACCGGGCGCTGTGCGTCGGGGCCGCCGGTCGGGATCGGCCGGGCGGGGCAGGGAGTGCCGACACAGTTTGTTCAAGGGAGACGTGACATGACCTACGTGGCCGGATTTCTGACCCCCGTCCCGAACGAGAACCGCGACGCCTATATCGCCAGCGCGCGCAAGGCCTGGCCGCTGTTCCGCGATTACGGGGCGCTGCAGATCATGGAGTGCTGGGGCGACGAGATCCCCGACGGCACGCAGACCGACTTCAAGCGGGCGGTGGCGCTCAAGGAGGGCGAGAGCGTCTGCTTCTCCTGGATGATCTGGCCCGACAAGGCGAGCTATGATCGCTGCGGCGCCAGCATGGATGCCGATCCGCGCTGGCAGGAGCTCGACATGCCCTTCGACGGCAAGCGCATGATGTGGGGCGGCTTCACCCCGGTCTACGAGGACAGCGCGCCGGGGGCGGCATGAGCCGCGGGCGGTGGCGGGGGACGCGGCCGTGACCGCGCCGAGGGCCGCAATCTTCCTGTGGTTCGACAGCGAGGCCGAGCAGGCGGCGGCATTCTACGCCGCCACGTTCCCGGACAGCGTCGTGCAGACCGTGCTGCGCGTCCCCGAGGGCGTGCCCGGCCTGCCGGCGGGCGGCGTGCAGCTGGTGGAGATGACGCTGCTCGGCCTGCCCTACGTGCTGCTCAATGCCGGGCCGGCGGTGCAGCCCAACGACGCCTATTCGCTGCAGGTCTACACCGAGGACCAGGCCGAGACCGACCGGCTCTGGGAGGCCATCACCGGCAATGGCGGCGCGCCGATCATGTGCGGCTGGTGCCGCGACCGCTGGGGCTTCCGCTGGCAGATCACCCCGCGCGCGCTGATGGCGGCGCTCTCCGATCCCGACCGCGCCGCCGCCGCCCGCGCCCAGGCCGCGATGATGGAGATGCAGAAGATCGACATCGCGCGGATCGAGGCGGCACGGCGCGGCGCCGCGTGACCCGGGCGGGCGGCCTGGACGGCCGGCCCGCGGTCCGTGCGGCGACCGCCGCGGGCGCGCTCAGGCCGGGGCGGGGTCCCGGCCGTCCGGTCCGCTGTCATCCTCTGCGGGCAGTTCCGGCATGTGCAGCTCGCCCTCGACCGGGGTCATGCTGACCGGCACGTAGGCGGTCTTCGCCTCCGGCTCGATGCCCTTGTTCACGATCAGCCGCAGCACCGCGAAGAGCACGATCACCGCCTGCGCGATGCCAAGCGTGATCAGGAAGCCGCGCGGGCCGAGCAGGTCCATCGCGGCGCCGCCGAGGAACGGCCCCGCCGCCGCGCCGATCCCCTGCATCAGCACGATGCCGCCGGAGGCCGCGAGCAGCGCCTCGGGCGGCGCGCGGTCGTTGATATGCGCCACGACCACGGAGATCGTCGGCAGCAGCAGCGCGCCCATCAGCGCGGCGATTGCCAGGGACACCGCGAAGCCCTGCACCGAAACCTGCGAGAGCAGCGCCATGGTCGCCGTCGCGGCCAGCGACAGGGCGATGCAGACCCAGCGCCGGTCGATCCGGTCCGAGGCGATGCCCACCGGGAATTGCAGCGCCAGCGCGCCGAAGGTCGCGGCCGCCATGATGTAGGCGATCTCGGAGGCGGTGAAGCCGATCCGCTGGGCGAAGACCGGCGCCAGGCCGAAAAAGGTGCCGAGCGTCGCGCCGGACATCGCCATGGCCACCGCGCCGAAGGGCGAGATCGACCAGAGCAGCCGGATCGAGGGCCGCTCCTGCGCGGTCTCCGAGACCGGAGCCCGGGCCTGGCTCAGCGCCGTCGGCACCAGCGCCAGCGACAGCCCGATGGAGACCGCGACGAAGAGCAGGAAACCGCGCGGGTCGGCGGCGTCGAGTAGCAGCTGGCCGACCACGCCCGCCATCATCCCGACCATTGCGTAGATGGCCAGGAGCCGGCCGCGTTCGCGGCTGTTCACCGAGGCGTTGAGCCAGGATTCGACGGCGATCAGCAGGCCGGCGAAGCAGAACCCGGTGACGCTGCGGATCACCACCCAGACCACCGGGTCGATCACCACCAGATGCATCAGCGTCGCCGCCGAGGCGACCGAGGCCAGGGCCGAGAACGTCCGGACATGGCCGACGCGTTCGATCAGGCGCCCGGCCAGCAGGGAGCCCGCGCTCATGCCGACGAAGAAGCCCGACATCACCAGCCCGGCGGCGGTGGCGCCGAAGCCTTCGAGATCGGCCCGCACGGCGAGCAGCGAGCCCTGAAGGCCGTTGCTCATCTGGAGCATGAAGTAACCGAGCAGGAGGGCGGAAAGGGTCAGGAGAGTCCGTGTCATCACCCGGCCAATGACCGCGCCCGCGGCCCGGTTCCTGATCCGCGTGCGGCGGCGGTCCGGCCGGGCGGGAACGTGCCGGGAATGCCCCTTCCGGCCCCTATGCGGCGCGCCATCGGCCTGCTGCACCGCCCCGCTGGACACGCGCGGCGGCAGCGGGGAAAAGGAGGCACCTGGAAGGAGCGCCCGACCGTCATGCTGCACCGCCTCCGACTTGCCGCGCTCGGCGCGCTGATGCTTCTCGCCGCCTGCGCCGCGGCCCCCGGGGACGGGCCGGAGCGGCCAGGCGACGTCGCCGCGCTGGCGCGGGCCATCTCGGCGCTCGGCCCGGGGGTCGATCGGGCGGAGGCCGCGCGGGCGGCGGAGATCGCGCAGGCCTATCCGCTGCACCTGGCCGAGGCGTGGCAGGTGACCGATCACCCGCTCGTCCACAATGCCAAGGTGCTGCACGGTCTGCGGGAGAAGGGCCTCTGCAACGACTGGACGGAGGCCATGCTCAGCCGGCTGGCGCGGGAGAACTTCCGGACGCTGTCGCTGCACTGGGCCAGTTCGCCGCCGGCCGGCTTCCGTGTCATCCACCATTCCGCGGTGATCAGCGCCCGCGGCGCCCCGCGCGAGGCGGGCCTCGTGCTCGACCCGTGGCGCCAGGGCGGGCCGCTCTTCTGGGCGCCCGTCGACGCGGATGCGCGCTACGATTGGGGCCCGCCGATCACCGCCGGACCGCCCGCGGACCGACCGGGCGCGCCGCCGGCATAGGCGCCGCGCGGCGCCGGCCTGCGCGGGCGGGTCACCCGAAGGCGAGGTCGGGCAGGAACAGCACGATCCCCGGCACGAAGAGCAGCAGCAGGATCAGCGCCAGGATCGCCAGCAGGAAGGGCGCGCTCTCGCGCACATAGGTGTCGATGGGCGTGTCGAGCAGCGAGCAGACGGTGAACATCGCCACGCCCACCGGCGGCGTCATCGAGCCCAGCGTCACCACGGTCATCATCAGGATGCCGAAATGCACCGGATCGACCCCGGCCGACTGCACCACCGGCACGAAGATCGGCGTCAGCAGGAGCACGAGGATGGTGGATTCGAACAGCAGCCCGGCCACGAAGAGGGCGGCGAGGATGACGCCGGCCACGGCCTGCGGATGGCTCAGCGTGTCGAGCAGCAGCCCGGCCACGTCCTGCGGCACCTGCAGGAAGATGATCGCGAAGCCGATCATGCCCGACATCAGGATGATCAGCATGATCAGGCCGATATCCGACAGGGCATGGCCGAAGGCGCGGCGCACCGCGTCGAAGCGCAGCACGCCGTGGGCGAAGCGGCCGACCAGCAGCGCGTAGACCACCGCGAAGGCGCCGACCTCGGAGGGGGTGAAGAGCCCGCCGCGGATCGACAGGATCAGCAGGACCGGAAACAGCAGCGCCCATTTGGCGTCCCAGGCGGCGCGGCCGAGCGCGCGCGCGGTGGGCGGCTCGGCCTCCTCCATGCGGTAGCCGCGGCGGCGCGCCACGAGGAAGGCCGCGACCATCAGGAAGACCATCATCAGCAGACCCGGCACGATCCCGGCAAGGAACAGCCGGCCGATCGAGACCTGCCCGACATAGCCGTAGAGGATCAGCCCGATCGAGGGCGGGATGGTGGCGGTGATCAGCGAGGACAGCGCGATCACCGCCGAAGTGTACCCCTTGGAATAGCCGTTCCGCAGCATCTGCGGACCCAGCACCCGGGCCTGCATCGCCGCATCGGCCACCGCCGAGCCCGAAACCCCGCCCATCAGCGTCGACAGGATGATCGAGACCTGCGCCAGACCGCCGGCCATCCAGCCCACCGCGACGCGGGAGAAGCGGAACAGCCGGTCGGTGATGGCGCTCTCGTTCATCAGGTGGCCGGCGAGCACGAAGAACGGCACCGCGAGCAGCGGGAAGCTCTGCGAGGCGGTGGCGATCTTCTGCACCCCGATCGACAGGGGCATCACGTCCGAGGTGAGGAAGAACACGAAGCCGGCGATGCCGATGGCGAAGGCCACCGGCGCGCCGAGCACCATCAGCAGCACGAAGGCGAGCGAGATCAGTCCCATGCTCAGACCTCCGACGGGCCGGTGACGGGATCGCCGGCGGTGCGGGTGAAGACCAGCCGCTCGGCGCCTGCGGAGCGCCAGGCCTGGACGAGGTTGGCGCAGATCGACACCGTGAGGAGCAGCGCGCCGACCGGCACCGCCATGGTGACCCAGGCATAGGACAGCCCGGAATCGCCGTAGATCCGCTGCCAGTTCAGCATGGTGAGCTTGTAGCCCTGATGGGCGAGCAGCAGCAGGAAGCCGAGGATCAGCGCCGAGAGCGCGGTCTCGATCCAGAGCCGCCGGCGGTAGGGGAAGAGCCGGACCAGGATGTCGACGCCGAGATGCGCGCGTTCGCGCATTGCCCGCGTGGCGCCGAGGAAGCACAGCCAGACGAAGAGCAGCTGAGCGAGGTCGACCGACCAGATCAGCGGCTGGCCGAGAAAGCGCATCACCGCCGCGGCGAAGACCAGCGCGGTGATCACCGCCAGCAGCACCGCGCCGAGCGCGAATTCGAGTCTACCGGCAAAACCGGGCATGGCATCCTCCGGGTCGGTCGAGGGGTGTGGGGCGGGGGGCGCGGCCTGCGCCCTCCGCAGCGGCCGGTTGGATCCTCTCCGGTCACCACCGGATTGGGAGCGGGCGCCGGTCTGGCCGGCGCGGCGCGGTTCGGCGGAGCCGGAGCGCAGGCCGTGGCACGCGCATCGGGAGCGGGGTCCGGCCGCCGGGAGGTCCGGCCTCGCGGGCCTTATGCGGTGGTCGGGCCGGGGCCTGCCGCGGGGTCGCGCCCCGAGCCCGGCCCCGGCGGCTCACTCGGCGGCGAGGGCTTGGAGTTCCTCGCGCAGGGCGCCGTAGCCCAGGTCGTCGTAGACCTTGGCGGTGGCTTCCTTGAACGGGGTGACGTCGATCTCGCGCACCGAGATGCCGGCCTCGGTCAGCTGCGCCTCGATCCCCGTGAGCGAGTCGCGGGTGCCCTCGGAGGCGATATCGCCGGCCTTCAGCGCCTCCTCGCGCAGGATGGTCTGCAGGTCCTCGGGCAGCGAGGCGAACCAGCCCTGCGAGGTCACCATGCCGGTGATCAGGTTGATGTGGCCGGTCTTGGTGACGTGGCTGATGACCTCGTCGAGCTTGGCGCCGACGATGGCCGGGAACTGCGCCTCGGCGCCGTCGATGACGTTCGAGGACAGCGCCGGGTAGACCTCGCCCCAGGGCATCGGCGTGGGCGTCGCGCCCATCGCGGCGATGGTGCCGGTCCAGACCGGGGCGCCGGGGGTGCGCATGCGGATGCCCTCGAGATCGGCCGGCGTGTTGATCTCCTTGTTGGTCAGGAGATGCCGCTCGCCCTGCCACCAGTTGAAGCTCAGCACCTGCAGCCCGGCATTCTGGGCCAGCGCGTCGACCCAGCCCTCGAACATCTCGGAGGTGACGATCTTGCGGATGCCGTCATAGCCCGAGGCGAGGAAGGGCGCGCCGAGGACGCCGAACTCCTCCTGGAACACCGCGAGCCGGCCGCCATCGACGATCACCGCCACCGGGGAGCCGGCGCGGGCCTGTTCCAGCACGTCCTCGTCGGGGCCGAGCTGCGAGTTCGGGAAGAGCCGCACCTCGAGCCGGCCGTCGGAGGCGGCGGCGACGTTGTCGCGGAACGCCTCGAGCCCGGCAAAGAGCGGGTCGGAGGTGGCCAGCGCGGTGTTGACGCTGAGCGTGTGCTCCTGTGCCAGCGCGGTGCCGGCGAGCAGGCTGGCGATCAGGCCGAAGGTCAGGGATCTGGTCATGGTGTCTCCTCCCAGAGAGCGTGGCGGCGCGGTCAGGCGCCGGGGTCGAACAGGTCGGGGCGGGCCGCCTCCACGTCGGGCAGATCCTTGAGGATCTCGCGCAGGTGGCGGCGGAGCGCGGTTTCGGCGGCCTCCGGGTCGCCCGCGGCGATGGCGCGCGCGATGGCGTGGTGCTGGGCCAGGATCTCGTCCATCGGGAAGCGCATAAGACGCAGGAAGCGGACCCGGTCCATCTGCGCCTTCAGGCCTTCGAGCAGGCGGAACACGCCCTCGTGCCCGGCGGCGCGGGCCAGGGTGCGGTGGAAGGTCTCGTCGAGCGCGATGAAGCGCGCGGCGTCGCCCCTGGCGGCCCCGGCCTGGTCCTCGAGCTGGCGCGCCAGTTCGCGGTCGAGCGCCGCATCGGGCTGGGCGGCGAGCAGGCGGACGATGTCGGCCTCGCTGGCCTCGCGCACGAAGCGCGCATCCATCACCGCGGCCACCGAGATCTTGGCGACGAAGGTGCCGCGCTGCGGGCGGACCTCGACCAGCCCCTCCGCGGCGAGCCGGATGAAGGCCTCGCGCACCGGCTGGCGGCTCACCGCATAGGCCGCGGCGACCTCGGATTCCGACAGCCGTTCGCCGGGGGCGATCTCGTTGCGGATGATGCGCTGGCGCAGGTCGGCATGAAGCTGCGGCACCGCGGGCGCGGTCATCCGGATCGGCATCTCGGCAGCGAACGGCATGGTATCTCTCTCCCTCGGCGCCGACCATGCTCCATACTTCCATACTAGTCAACAGAATCACTTCCGGCTATGACCGAAGGCGACCCGGCCGCGGCCGGATTCTGCTGCTGAAGGGAGAGCGAGATGCGCCAGACTTGGAGATGGTTCGGCCCCGAGGACCGGGTCAGCATCGACGACGTGGCCCAGGCCGGGGCCGAGGGCGTGGTCTCGGCGCTGCACCACGTCGCCACCGGCGCGGTCTGGAGCCGCGACGAGATCGCCCGGCGGCAGGCCGAGATCGGGCGGATGCGCGACGGCGGGCCCAGCGGCCTCGCCTGGGAAGTGGTCGAGAGCCTGCCGGTCTCCGAGGACATCAAGACCCAGACCGGCGATTGGCGCGCCCATCTCGACGCCTGGCGCCAGAGCCTGCGCCATCTCGCCGAGGCCGGGCTGCAGGTGATCTGCTACAACTTCATGCCGGTTCTCGACTGGACGCGCACCGAGCTCGCCCACCGCCTGCCCAACGGCGCGACCTGCATGCGCTTCGACTATGTCGATTTCGCCGCCTATGACATCCATATCCTCGCCCGCCCCGGCGCCGCGGAGGATTTCCCCGAAGAGATCGCGGCGGCCGCCGAAGCGCGCTATGCGGCGATGGCGGCGGGCCGCCGCACGGAGCTGGCCGGCACCATCGGTTTCGGCCTGCCCGGCGCCGCCGAACGCATGACGCTCGACGACATGCGGACGCGGCTCGCCCCCTACGACGCGATCCCGGCCGAACGGCTGCGCGCGCATTTCACCGACTTCCTCTCCGAGGTGGTGCCGCTGGCCGAGGAACTCGGGATGCGGCTCTGCTGCCACCCGGACGACCCGCCCTTCGGGCTGCTGGGCCTGCCGCGGGTGATGTCGACCGAAGCCGATGCGCGCTGGCTGCTGGACGCGGTGGACTCGCCCGCGAACGGGCTGACGCTCTGCTCGGGCTCGCTCGGCGCGCGGCCCGACAACGACCTGCCGGGAATGATGCGGCGGCTGGGCGACCGGGTGCATTTCCTGCATTTGCGCAACGTCCGCCGGGAGAGCGCCGCGCTGCGCGGCTCGTTCTTCGAGGCCGAGCATCTGGGCGGCGACACCGACATGGTGGCGCTGATCGCCGCGGTGGTCGCGGAGGAGGCGCGTCGCCGCGCCGCCGGCCGCGCCGACCACTCGATCCCCATGCGCCCCGACCACGGCCAGGACATCCTCGACGACCTCTCCCGCAAGGCCCAGCCCGGCTATCCCGCGATCGGCCGGCTCAAGGGTCTGGCCGAACTGCGCGGCGTCTACGCGGCGCTCAGCGCGGATCTTGCGCAGAGCGGATAGGGGGGCCAGGTCGCGCATGTCAGCGCGGCGCCCCCCCAGCCAGTGTGACCTGCGCCGAGCGCCGCCCCTGCGGAGTTCCGGCGCGTCGCCTAGGCGGGGACGCACCGGCGGCGCCGTTCGCCCTCCTCGCCGGGTCACCGCGTCGCCCAGCCAAGTGCAGTGACGCCTGCCGGATTGGGCTTTGAGCAAAGCGGTTTCGCCGCCTAATCAATTGGCACCGCTCCCTCTCGGGAGGGCGGTGTGCCCGGCTCGCTTGGAGGGGTTGACATAAACTTAGCGATCTAAGTAGTGTGGCGTCCAAACGGACTGCGCCGCTTTTCGCGGGCGCGCCGCTCCCTGACGAGGAGACATCGGAATGGACAATCTGACCATGCGCGTCGCCGCGCGGCGCGCTCTGACCGCGCATATCTGCGAATTCACCCTGAGCCCCGTGGGCGATGCCGAACTGCCGGCCTTCACGCCCGGCGCCCACGTGACCGTCGAGACCCCGTCGGGCGCCATGCGGCGTTATTCGCTGGTCAATGACGGCGCCGCGCCGTCGGAATACCGCATCGCGGTGAAGCGCGAGCCCGAGTCGCGCGGCGGCTCGTCCTCGATGCATGACGACGCCCGGGAGGGCACCGAACTGCGCATCGAGCCGCCCGAGAACAGCTTTCCGCTCACCGAGGCCAAGGAATACCTGCTGATCGCCGGTGGCATCGGCATCACCCCGATCTACGCCATGGCGCAGCATCTCGAACGCGAGGGCAAGCCGTTCAAGGTGATCTACTGCACCCGCAGCAAGGACGAGACCGCCTATCTCGACGACATGGTGGAGGCCTTCGGCGACCGGCTCACGGTGCATCACGACAACGGCGATCCGGACGAGGCCTACGATTTCTGGGACCATTTCGAGGAGCCGCAGGACATGGCCGTCTATTGTTGCGGCCCCGGCCCCCTGATGGAAGAGATCGAGGCGGTGTCGGGGCACTGGCCCGAGGGCCGGGTGAACTTCGAGGATTTCAAGCCGGTCGAGGTGGTGCGCGCCGACGACACCGCCTTCGAGGTGACACTGGAGAAATCCGGCCGGACGGTGACCGTGCCCGAGGACCGCTCGATCCTCGAGGCGCTGCGCGATGCCGGGGTGGCCACCACCAGCTCCTGCGAGAGCGGCACCTGCGGCACCTGCAAGACGCGGCTGATCTCGGGCGAGCCGGATCACCGCGACATGGTGCTGCGCGACGACGAGCAGGACGATCACATCATGATCTGCGTGTCCCGGGCGAAGTCAGGGAGCCTCGTCCTTGACCTCTGAGCCGCTGCGGCTGGGCGTGGCGGGGCTGGGGCGCGCCTTCATGCTCACCCTGCCGTCGTTCCGCGCCGATCCGCGGGTGACGCTGGTCGCCGCGGCGGCGCCGCGCGCCGAAAGCCGCGCCGCCTTCGCGGCGGAGTTCGGCGGCACCGGCTATGCCAGCGTCGACGAGATGGCCGCCGATCCGGCGGTCGAGGCGGTCTATGTCGCGACCCCGCACCAGATGCATGCCGACCATGTCGCGGCAGCGGCAAAGCACGGCAAGCACATCCTCGTCGACAAGCCGCTGGCGGTCACGATGGAAGACGCCGACCGCATGGTGGCGGCCGCCGCGGAGGCCGGCGTGCACCTGATCGTCGGGCCGAGCCACAGCTTCGACGCACCGGTGATGCAGGCCCGGGCGCTCATCGAGTCCGGCGAGGTCGGCGCGGTGCGCATGGTGCAGGCCTTCAACTACACCGATTTCCTCTACCGCCCGCGGCGGCCCGAGGAGCTGCGCACCGATCAGGGCGGCGGCGTGCTGTTCAGCCAGGGCGTGCACCAGATCGACATCGTGCGGCTCCTTTGCGGCGGCCGGGCACGGCGCATCACTGCGCTGACTGGCGCCTGGGATCCGGCGCGGCCGACCGAGGGCGCCTATGCCGCACTGATGCAGTTCGAAGGCGGCGCCTTCGCGACGCTGACCTATTCGGGCTACGCGCATTTCGACAGCGACATCTGGATGGGCGACGTGGCCGAGCTGGGCCAGGACAAGGCGCCCGAGGGCTATGGCCGCGCGCGCCGCGCGCTGGCCGGGCTCGACGCCGCGGCCGAGGCGCGGCTCAAGACCACCCGCACCTACGGCGCCGGCGCCGAACTGGCCCCGGCGCGGCATCACGAACATTTCGGCCCCGTGCTTGTCTGCTGCGACCGCGCCGATCTGCGCCTGACGCCGGACGGGGTAGAGATCTTCGGCGACACCGAACGGCGCATGCTGACCCTGCCGCCCGACGCGGTGCCCCGGCGCAGCGTCATCGACGCGCTCTGGCACGCGGTGCGCGAGAACCGCGCGCCGGCGCAGACCGGCCGCTGGGGGCGCGCCAGCCTCGAAGTCTGCCACGCCATCCTGCGCTCGGCCGAGACCGGCGCGGCAATCGACCTGACGCGGCAATGCGGAACACGGAACGAGGAGGACCACGCGTGAGCGAGCTGACACTGTCCATCGCCATGGGCAATTACGACCGCACCCGGGCGATCGTCGACGGGCGCGCCCGGATCGACGGGGTCGACCCGGTGCCGATGCTGCTGTCGCCGGAAGAGATGTTCTTCCGCGCCTTCCGGCATCAGGCCTTCGACATCTCGGAGCTGTCGCTGTCGTCCTACTCGATCTCGGTGGCGCGCGGCGATCCGCATTACGTCGCGGTGCCGATCTTCCTGAGCCGCGCCTTCCGCCACACCTCGGTCTATATCCGCACCGATCGCGGCATCGCGCGGCCCGAGGATCTGAAGGGCAAGCGCATCGGCATCGCCGAATACCAGCTCTCGGCCAATGTCTGGGTACGCGGCATCCTCGAGGACGATTTCGGCGTCCGGCCCTCCGACGTGACCTGGGTGCGCGGCGGCATGGACACGCCGGGCCGGCCCGAGAAGATCAAGGTCGACCTGCCCGCCGACGTCACCGTGGAGGCCGCGCCGGAGGGCGCCACGCTCAACGCCATGCTGGAGGCGGGCGAGATCGACGGTTTCATCGGCCCGCGCTGGCCGCGCTGCTTCGCCGAGGGGCACCCGCATGTCGGGCGGCTCTTCGCCGACAGCGTCGGCGCCGCCGAGGACTATTACCGCCGCACCGGGATCTTCCCGATCATGCACGTCCTGGGCGTGCGCCGGACGCTGGCCGAGACCCATCCCTGGCTGCCCGGCGCGCTGGTCAAGGCCTTCGCGGAGGCCAAGCGGCTGGCCCAGGAGGCGCTGCAGGACACCTCGGCCACCAAGGTCACCATGCCCTTCGTGGAGGACAACCTGAACCGCGCGCAGGCGCTGATGGGGGCCGATCCCTGGACCTACGGCGTGGCCGACAATGCCCACGTGCTGGAGAAGTTTCTCGACTACCACCACGCCCAGGGCCTGTCGCCGCGGCGGGTCGGGCTGGACGAGCTGTTCCACCCGTCGACGCACGAAGCCTACAGCCTCTGAGGGAGGGTCCGATGACCGAATTCGAACCCGGAGACCTGGTCGAGATCCGCACGGCGCGGGGACTGGCCTATGCTCAGGTGACGCACCGCCACCCGAGCTATCCGCCGGTGGTGCGGGCGCTCGAGGGCACCCACGAGACCCGGCCCGACGATCTCGAAGCGCTGGCGGCGGGGCCGACCCGCTTCGTCGCAATGATCCCGCTGGCTGCCGCGCTGCGCCAGGCCGGGGCGGAGTGCGCGGCGGTGGCGCGGCTCGACATTCCCGAGGACCAGCGCGCCTTCCCGACCTTCCGGATGCCGGTCCGCGACAAACAGGGCGAGGTCGTCTACTGGTGGTTCTGGGACGGACGCGGCCTGAGCTACGATGTCGAGCTCGACGCCCGCCAGCAGGACCTGCCGATGCGCGAGGTCATGTCCGGCGCCCGGTTCCTCCAGCTTCTGGAGCGCGACGCCGCCTGACCCTTCCGGCGCGCCCGGGGAGGCGGGCGCGCCGGAAGGCCGACACATGCCGGGCGCGGCCGCATCGGCCCGGCGCCCGGAAAAGGGAGGACACGACCATGCCCGACGGCACCCCGCCCGATCCGCAGACGGTGCTGCCGCAGCACCGCGCGCTCTATTACGGCGGCGGCTGGCACGCGCCCGCCGCCGCCAGCTATGCCGAGACCGTGAACCCCGCCACCGGCCGGCCGCTGGCGCGGGTCGCCGAGGCCGGGCGCGCCGATGTCGACGCCGCGGTGCGCGCCGCCCGCGCCGGTTTCCGCGAATGGCGCGACGTGGCGCCGCTGGAGCGCGCGCGCATCCTGAAGGAGATCGCCGCCCTGCTGCGCCGCCACGGCGACGAGCTGGCGATGCTCGACGCCGCCAATTGCGGCAACCCCTATACCGAGATGCGCGGCGACGCGCTGGTGGCGGCGGCGCAGATGGAGTTCTTCGCCGGGCTGGTGACCGAGATGAAGGGCGACACCATCCCGATGGGCCCCGAACGGGTGAACCTGACCGCGCGCGAGCCCTTGGGCGTGGTGGCGCGGATCCTCGCCTTCAACCATCCCTTCATGTTCTGCGGCGGCAAGATGGCCGCGCCGCTCGCCGCCGGCAACGCGGTGCTGATCAAGCCGCCGGTGCAGGCGCCGCTCTCGGCGCTGCGGCTGGCCGAACTGGTCGACGGGCTGTTGCCCGCGGGGGTCTTCGGCGTGCTGCCCGGCGGCACCGAGGCCGGCGCGGCGCTGGCCGAGCATCCGGGCGTCGCCAAGGTGACGCTGATCGGCTCGGTCGCGGCCGGGCGCGCGGTGATGCGCTCCGCCGCCGACACGATCAAGCCGGTGCTCCTGGAGCTCGGCGGCAAGAACGCCTTCATCGCCTATCCCGACAGCGATCCCGACAAGGTGGCGAACGCCATCGTCGCGGGGATGAATTTCGGCTGGTGCGGACAATCCTGCGGCTCCACCAGCCGCGCCTTCCTGCATGCCGACCTGCACGACGCGGTCATCGACCGGCTGGCCGACGCGGTGGCGCGCTTCCGCCCCGGCCTGCCCACCGATCCCGCCACCACCATGGGCGCGCTGGTCTCGCGGGCGCATTTCGACCGGGTGATGGGCTTCATCGAGACCGCGAAGACCGAGGGCGCGCGGCTGGTCGCCGGCGGCCACGCGGTCACCGAGGGGCCGCTGGCCGCGGGCTGCTTCGTCGCGCCGACGATCTTTGCCGACGTCACCCCCGAGATGACCATCGCGCGCGAGGAGATCTTCGGCCCGGTTCTCGCGGTGCGCCGCTGGGAAGACGAGGCGGCGATGCTGGAGGAGGTCAACGGCCTCGACGTCGGCCTGACTTGCGCGATCTGGAGCCGCGATCTGGCCACCGCGCACCGCGCCGCCAACCGGGTCGAGGCCGGCTTCGTCTGGATCAACGAGGTCGGCCGGCACTTCCTCGGCGCGCCCTTCGGCGGGGTCAAGAAGTCGGGCATCGGCCGCGAGGAGGGCATCGGCGAGCTGTTGTCCTTCACCCACGAGAAGAACATCCACATCAACCTCGCTGGCCAGTAGGCCGGCGCCCGCGGGAGGAGCCCCCGATGCGCGACGAGATCGACCGCCCCGTGCCGTCCGAGGCCACGGCCCGCTACGGCAGCGATGCCCTGGCCGAGATGATGCGGCGGCTCGGCACGCCCTATGTGGCGCTCAATCCGGGATCGAGCTTCCGGGGCCTGCATGACAGCCTGGTCAACCATCTCGGCAACCGCGACCCGCAGATGCTGCTCTGCCTGCATGAGGAGCACGCGGTGGCGCTGGCGCATGGCTGGGCCAAGGTCACCGAGACGCCGCTCGGGGTCATCCTGCACGCCAATGTCGGGCTGATGCACGCCGCCATGGCGCTCTACAACGCGTGGTGCGACCGGGTGCCGATGCTGGTCTGGGGCGCCACCGGGCCGGTCGACGCGGCGAAGCGGCGGCCCTGGATCGACTGGCTGCACACCTCGCGCGACCAGGCCGCGGTGGTGCGGCCCTACGTCAAGTGGGACGACCAGCCGGCCTCGCTCCGGGCGTCGCTGGCGGCGATGATGCGCGCGGCGACGATCACCGCGACGCCGCCCATGGCGCCCACCTATGTCTGCTTCGATGTCAGCGTGCAGGAGGCGCCGCTGGAGGCCGAATTGGCGCTGCCCGACCCCGCCCGCCACGCCGTGCCGCGGCTGCCCGAGGTGGCGCCGGCCGACGCGGCGCGGCTTCTGGAGCTGCTGGAGGCGGCCGCCGCGCCGGTCTTCCTGATGGGCCGGGTGAACCGCGACCGCGCCGCCTGGGACCGCCGGGTGGCGCTGGCCGAACGCTTCGGCGCGCGGGTGGTGACCGACATCAAGACTGCCGCCGCCTTCCCGACCCGGCATCCGCTGCATGCCGGTGCGCCGGGCTACTTCCTGTCGCCCGAAGCCGCCGAGGTGATCGCCGCGGCCGACCTCGTCGTGTCCTTCGACTGGGTCGACCCGGCCGGGACGCTGGATCAGGCCGGGCTGACGCCCGAGACCGCGCGCATCGTCAACGTGACGCCCGAACCCCTGATGCAGAACGGCTGGGCGCTCGACCACCAGGCGCAGCCGCCCTCGGACCTGACGCTGCTGACGACGCCCGACGCCGCCATCGCGGCGCTCTGCGCCGAGGCGGGGCTCGACGCGCCCGAAACGCCGCTGCCCGCGCGCGCCGCTGCGGCGCCCCGCGCCAGCGGCCCGATCTCCATCGACAGCCTGGCCTCTGCGCTCGACAATGCGGTGGCCGCGCACCGGCCGAGCTATCTGCGCCTGACGCTGAGCTGGAACGGCGCGCTCTGCGACTTCCGCGACCCGCTCGATTATCTGGGCTACGATGGCGGCGCCGGCATCGGCTCGGGCCCCGGCATGGCGGTGGGCGCGGCGCTGGCGCTGCGCGACCACGGCAGCGCCCGGCTGCCGGTGGCGGTGCTGGGCGACGGCGATTTCCTGATGGGGGCCACGGCGCTCTGGACCGCGGCCCGACACGCCGTGCCGCTGCTGATCGTAGTGGCCAACAACCGCTCCTACTTCAACGACGAGGTGCATCAGGAGCGGGTGGCGCGCGACCGCGGCCGGCCGGTGGAGAACAAGCATGTGGGCCAGGCGATCGCCGATCCCGACATCGACATCGCCGCCATCGCCCGCGCCCAGGGCGCGCTGGCCTTCGGCCCGGTGGCGCGGATGGAGGATCTGGGCGCGGTGCTGGCCGAGGCCGCCGAGGCGGCGCAGAACGGCCGGACGGTGGTCGTTGATGTCCGCATCCTGGGCGGATACAGCGAGGCGATGGCCGCGGGCATGACCCAGGACTGACCGCACCGACCCGCACTGACCGCACTGGCCGCGCGGGGCGCGACGAAGGGCGGGCTTGCCGGCCTGGGGCAGGGCGGCCAGCCTTGCCAGGGCCCGGCGTCCGGCCGGGGCGCGCGACGAGAACGGATGGACCACGCGATGAGCGACGCGGAGATCACGGGCCCGGCGGGGCCGGAAAGCGGCTGGGAAGAGGAGCGCATCGCGCGCCTGATCCGCTTGGCGGCGCGCGCCTTCAACCGCTCCCTGCAATTGCGGCTCACCGGCGAGGGCGTGACCTTCGGGCAATGGATCTTCCTGCGCATCCTCTGGCAGAGCGACGGGCTGACCCAGCGCGAGCTGAGCGAGCGGGCACAGCTGACCGAGCCCACCACCCATACCGCGCTGTTGCGGATGGAGGAGCTGGGCCTGATCGTGCGGCGCAAGGTCGGCAACAACCGGCGCCGCCAGCACGCCTTCCTGACCGAGCGGGGCCGGCAGCTGCGCGACGTGCTGGAGCCGCTGGCGGTGGAGACCAACGAGCTGGCGCTCGACGGTCTGTCGGCGGCCGAGGTGAAGACCCTGCGGCACGCCCTCAGCACCATCATCCGCAATCTCGGCGAGGACGAGAAGGAGGCCGCGTCGCGCGGGCTGCGGGTTCCGGCCACCCGGTCGCTGGCCGGCATCTGATCCCCGACGCCCCGCCCGCCTGATCCCCCGCCCTGGCGCGGGCGCCGGACCGTGCCGGGTCCGGGCCCCGTCGCCGCCATAAAATAAGATATCTAAGTTATTGACTCGACCCCGCGCGCCTCGGTACAAACATAGACGTCTAAGTTTCTGCGTGTGCGAAGGAGGCGCACCCGAAACGAGGTATCGCCGTCCGGCTGATCCGGCGCGGCCCCCAAGGGAGGACAACATGAAGCTCACCACACTCGCGGCTGCCTTCGGCGTGGCACTGGCGGCCCCGGCCGCCATCGCCGAGCCGGTCAACCTCACGCTGTCCGGCGGCAATCCCGGCGGCCTGTGGTCGCTCCTCGGCGCCGGCATCGACCGCGCCACCAAGGCCGACGACCCGGATTCGGTGGTCACCTACCAGGCCACCGGCGGCGGCTTCGCCAATATTGGCCTGCTGGGCAGCAACCGCACCGATCTGGGCCTCCTGCACGACGCCGAGGCCAAGATCGCCCTGCAGGGCGGCGAGCCCTTCCAGGCGCCGATCGAGAACATGCGCGCCATCGGCTACATGTACAACTGGGCGCCGATGCACTTCTTCCTCGAGGCCTCGATGGCGCAGGAATACGGCATCGACAGCCTCGACGACATCGCGGGCAGCGGCGCGCCGCTGCGCATCGGCATCAACCGCTCGGGCAACATCACCTCGAACGTGGCGCTCTTCATGCTCGAAGAGGCCGGCGTGACCGAGCAGGTGATCCAGGAGAATGGCGGCCAGTTCGTGCGCGCCGGGGCCAACGAACAGGCCGACCTGATCCAGGACGGCCGGCTCGACATGATCACCAACGGCATCTTCATCAACCATTCCTCCTTCCGCTCGGTGGACGAGAACAGCGACGTCGTGCTGCTCGCCGTGCCGCAGGAGATCGTCGAGGCCACCAATGTCGAATTCGGCACCGGCACCATGACGATCCCCGCCGGCAGCTATTCCAGCCAGGAGGCCGACGTGACCACCTCGGCGCTCGGCGCGCTTCTGGTCGCAACCGCGGACATGCCGGAAGAGACCGCCCATTCGCTGGCCAGCTCGCTGGTGAAGAACGTCGATGAGGTGCGCGCCGTGCACAGCTCGATGAAGCAGCTCTCGCCCGAGCTTCTGGCCACGCCGAGCGTTCTCGACTTCCACCCGGGTGCCGCCAAGGCCTACCGGGAAGCGGGCCTGATCCAGTGATCGGCTCCCTCGTCGCCACCGGCCGCAGGCGCAAGCTTGCGGCGGGTTCGCAGCGAGTCCTGATCGTCGTCGCAGCGATCTTCGCGGCGTGGGTGATCTATGCGAACCTGTTCACGATCTCGGATCCGCTCATCCTGGGCATCCTGTTCGTGTGCGGCATCTACACCATCATGTTCGTCGCGATCGGGGCCACCCAGACCGCGCCGGACCGCGTCCCGCTCTACGACTGGGCGCTGTCGGCGCTGAGCCTGGCCTGCGGGGTCTACTTCTTCGTCAATGCCGGCGCGATCTCCGACCGCATCAGTCTGCTGCACGCCTTCACCCCGGCGCAGCTGTTCTTCGGCACCGCGCTGCTGGCGCTGACGCTCGAGGCGACGCGGCGCACCACCGGGCTCGGCCTCACCGGCGTGGTGGTGCTGTTCCTGATCTACAATCTCTACGGCTATCTGCTGCCGCCGCCCTTCGGGCACGGCGTGAGCGACTTCTCCTACCTGCTCGACATCCTCGTCTTCACCACCGACGGCGTCTTCGGGGTGCCGATCCAGGTCGTGGCGAGCTACGTCTTCCTGTTCGTGATGTTCGGCACCTTCCTGTCGAAGGCCGGCGGCGGCGAGTTCTTCTTCAACGTCGCGGCGCTCCTGACCGGGCGTTCGCGCGGCGGGCCGGCGAAGATCGCGGTGATCTCCTCGGGGCTTTACGGCACGATGTCGGGCAGCCCGACCTCGGACGTGGTGGCCACCGGCTCGATCACCATCCCGGTGATGAAGCGGCTGGGCTACAAGGCGCGCTTTGCCGCCGCCGTCGAGGTCGCGGCCTCCACCGGCGGCAGCGCCATGCCGCCGATCATGGGTTCGGCCGCCTTCATCCTCGCCGAATACACCAACGTGCCCTACCAGGAGGTCGTGCTGGCGGCGCTGGTGCCGGCGCTGCTCTACTATCTGGGCGTCTTCACCCAGGTGCATTTCCGCGCCGTGCGCCACGACCTGCGGCCCTCGGACGACGAGATCCCCACCGCGCGGCAGACCTTCGCCACCGGCTGGGTCTTCCTGATCCCCATCATCGGCATCGTCTCGGCGCTGGTGGCGGGCTATTCGCCGACCTTCACCGCCGGGATCGGGGTGCTGGGCGCGGTGCTGGCCTCGATGCTGCTCAGGGCCACGCGGCTCTCGCCGTGGCAGATCGTCGAGGGGCTGGGCGAGACCACGCTGCGCATCCTGCCGGTGGCCGGCGCCTGCGCCGCCGCCGGTCTGGTGATCGGCGGGCTGTCGATGACCGGGCTCGGCATGAAGGCCGCCAACGTCATCCTGACCATCAGCAACGCCCAGCCGGCGGTGACCCTGCTGATTGCGGCGGTGGTGACGATCATCCTCGGCCTCGGCATGCCGACGCCAAGCGCCTATATTCTGGCCGCCGTTCTGGTCGGTCCGGCGCTGGCCAAGCTCGGCTTCCCGGTCCTGCAGAGCCACATGTTCCTGCTCTACTTCGCGGTGCTTTCGGCGCTGACCCCGCCGATCGCCGTGGCGGCGCTGGCGGCGGCGGCGATCGCCGACGAAGATCCGTTCAAGATCGCCTTCTCGGCGGTGCGGCTCGCGGCGGTGGGCTTCCTGCTGCCCTTCGCCTTCGTCAGCAATCCCGGCCTGCTGCTTCTGGCCGATCCGCTGAGCAACCTGATCGCGGTCACCGGCGGCATCCTCGCCACGGCGGCCATCGCGATCTCGATCGAGGGCAGCGTCGGCGTCACCCTGCGCCAGATCGAGCGGCTGGCCCTGTCGCTGGCCGCGGTGGTCGCGGTGCTGCCGTTCAAGATGATCGCGCTGCTGGGCATCGCGGTGATCGCGGTCCTGCTGGTGCGCTGCGCCCTGCAGGCGCGCGGCACCGCGGCCGAGAAGGCCGCCGGCTGAACGCGGCCGCTGCGGGGCCCGGCGCCAGGCGCGCACGGGCCCCGACGGGCAGAGGACGAGAGGACCATCTGTGACGCAACCGACCTCCCCCCGCCGGGCCGGCCCGCCGGCCTTCTGGAAACGCTGGGCGCTCGCGATGCTGGCGGTCTATCCGCCGCTGGTGGCGCTGGTCTACGCCTCGCGCGCGCTGCTGAAGGGCGTGCCGACCCCGGCCTCGCTGTTCCTGATCGCGCTCTGTCTCACCGGGCTCTCGACCGGGCTGATCCTGCCCTTCCTGCAGCGCCGGTTGTCGGGCTGGCTGCACCGCTGAGCCCGCCGCCAAGGGGGGCGGACGCGCCCACAACCCAGACTTGACCCGATAAACTTAGATTGCTAAGAATATACCCAAGATACTGCCGAGACGGCCGGGTTCGTAGGAGAGAGACATGCTGACACACGAGGAAAACGAACTCCTGACGCGGGTCACCGGGGATGCGCCCATGGCCCGTTTGATGCGCCAGCACTGGACGCCCGTCTGCCTGATGGAGGAGGTGGCCGAGCCCGACGGCAAGCCGCTCCGCGTGGAGGTTCTGGGCGAAAGCTACGTCGCCTTCCGCGACACCAAGGGCCGGCTCGGGATGCTCGACGAGCTCTGCCCGCACCGCAAGGCCTCGCTGGTCTATGGTCGCAACGAGGATTGCGGCCTGCGCTGCCTCTATCACGGCTGGAAGATGGACGTGGACGGCAATGTCGTCGCCATGTCGTCTGAGCCAGAGGGCAGCCCGCTCAAGGACAAGGTCAAGGCGCGGTCCTACCCGGTGCGCGAATGGGGCGGCTTCGTCTGGGCCTGGCTCGGCGACCGTGACGAGATGCCGGACTTCCAGCCGCCGGCCTTCGCGCCCGAGGAGGACACGCCGGTCTCGATCCTGAAGATCCGCGTGCCGGCCAACTGGGCGCAGATCCACGAGGGCCAGATCGACAGCGCACACAGCTCGTCGCTGCATTCCTCGACGATGAAGCCGGCCCGGGTCGAGGGCGCCGCGTCGGACGACAAGTCGTGGTACCGGCCCTCGACCGACAAGTCGCCGCGGATGCAGACTGAGACCACCAGCTACGGCTTCCACTACGCCGCCATCCGCAAGCCGATCAAGAACGCCCGGACCCACAATTACCTGCGGATCACGGAATTCATCGCGCCGTATTATTCGCTGATCCCGCCGAACAACAACTACAAGGTGGCCAGCGTCATCGTGCCCATCAACGACGATGAATCCGCCTTCCACTTCATCGCCTGGGGCGGGCCGAACGTGCCCTCGACCGAAGAATGGCGCCGCTTCAACCACGCCGTCCCGGGCGAGGATGTCGACCACAAATGGCGCAGCAAGCGCACGCTCGAGAACGACTTCCTGCAGGACCGCGAGGCGATGAAGGAGGGCCATTTCACCGGCGTGCCCGGGATCCCCAACGAGGACATCATCATGTGGGTGTCGATGGGCAGCCGGGTGGCGCGCCACACCGACACGCTGGGCGCCTCCGACCTCGCCATCGTGGAATTCCGCCGGTTGATGGTCGATGCCGCCGCCAAGGTCGCCGAGGGCGGCCGCGCCATCGGCACCGAGGCCGACGTGCCGCAGGCCCGGATCGCCTCGCACGAGGGCGTCTATCCCAAGGAGGTGGATTGGCGCACCCTGGTCGATCCCAGCGCGGAAAGCCACGCCGCGGAATAGCACGGCCTCCCGCGCGACGATCCTTGAGGGGTCGTCGGGCGTGTTACGATCCGCGCCCGGCCTGGCGCGCTGTGCAGACGCAATCCGGGGGTGGCATAGCGAGACGCCCGCACGCCGCGTCTCGTTGGCCGCGGCGCTTCGCACTCCGCGCTGTGGGTCCGGGCTCTGGGCGACCGCGGGTCACGCCCTCGACCGCGAGGCCGAACCGGGGAGCCGCGGCCGCACCTCGCTCTTCTCAAGATCGCCGGTTGCGACGGGACCGGAACGCGCATCATGTCGGAGCGCGAGTCCATCGCGCGCCACCGGGTTTAGAGCCGAGCTCGCCGCGTCGAGCGGCAGGTCGACCTCGTCGATGTTGAGGGAGCGGCGGTTGCCGTCGGCCGTGGCAGGAGGGGCGGCCCGCCCCTCCGCACCCGCGATCAGGACAGCCCGGCCAGCCACAGGTAGAACGGCAGCCCGAGCGTGACGTTAAACGGGAAGGTCACCCCGAGCGACAGCGTCAGGTAGATGCCGGCCTCGGCTTGCGGCAGGGCGATCTTCATCGCCGCCGGCACCGCGATGTAGGAGGCCGAGGCGGCCAGTACCATCAGCAGGAACAGGCTCCCGGTCTGCAGTCCGATCGCCGTGCCGATGCCCCAGGCCAGGACCGCGCCGATCACCGGCATCAGCACGCCGAAGACGAACAGCCCGGCGCTCAGCAGGTGCCGGTTGCGCAGCAGGCTGCGGCCGGCGGACAGGCCCATGTCGAGCAGGAACAGGCAGAGCACGCCGGTGAACGGCGTCACCACGAAGGGGGCGATCATCTCCATGCCCTTGTCCCGGGTCAGCGCCCCGATCACGAAGGCCCCGGTCAGCAGCACAATGGACCCGTTGGCGAACAGCTCGCGGATGGGCAGGCTGCCGCGGCCTTCGGGATTGCCGTAGCGGTGCGCGATCCACAGCGCCGAAAGGATCGCCGGCACCTCCATGGTCGCCGCCACGGCCACCATGTAGCCGTCCGACGCGGTGCCCGTCAGCTCGAGCAGGCTGGCCGCGGCCACGAAGGTAACGATCGAGATCGACCCGTAATGCCCCGCCACCGCGGCGGCATTCAGCGGGTTCAGCCGGGTGATGCCGCGCAACAGCGCATAGGCGAGGAACGGGATCAGGAAGGACAGGGCAAGCCCGGCTCCCAGCGCCAGGAAGAGGTCGGCGCTCATGCCGTGATCGGCGAAGCTGTGCCCGCCTTTGAAGCCGATGGCCAGGAGCAGGTAGAGCGACATGAACTTCGCCGCGCCCTCGGGGATCGACAGGTCGCTACGCACCACCGCGGCCACCAGGCCGAGAACGAAGAAGAGGATCGTCGGCACCATCAGGTTGCCGACCAGGCTGTCGAGAACGGGCATCGTGGGGAAACTCCGGATCGGGGATGCGCGCCTGTTGCCCGGTTTCCGGGAATAGCTTAAATATAAAGAGGCACGACCGAGAATAGCCGGAAGCTATATGCGACCGACCCTGAGGCAGATGGAATACGTCGTTGCAGTCCACCAGCTGGGCAGTTTCGGGCTGGCGGCGGAGCTGTTGCATGTCAGCCAGCCCAGCCTCTCGACGCAGGTCGCGGCGGTGGAGGCGGAACTCGGTGTGCGGCTCTTCGACCGCGGCCGCGGAGGCGTGCGCGCCACCTCCAAGGGGCTCGATTTCGTCACCCGGGCGCGCCGCATCCTGTCGGAAGTCGAGGGCCTGCGCGGGGCGATGCAGTCGGAGGCGCCGTTCGGCGGGCGGCTGCGGCTGGGCGTGCTGCCCTCGATCGGGCCGTACCTTCTGCCGCAGGCGATGCATGCGCTGCACCGCGACCATCCCGACCTCCGCGTCGTGGTGCGCGAGGAGAACACGCTCAGCCTTGACGAGGGCATCCGCAACGGCCGCTTCGATGCCATCATCTCCACCCCGGAGGATCACCCGAACACCGAGCAGCAGCGGCTGTTCGTGGAGCCGCTCTGGGTCGCCGTGGCCCGCGATCACCCGCTGGCCGGCGCGGCCCAAGCCGGCGCGGCCGATCTGGCCGGGCAGCGGCTGCTGACGCTGGATACCGGGCACCGCCTGGCCCGTATCGTGTACGCCATCGCCGGCGCCAGCGGCGCCATCGTCTCGGACGATTACGAGGGCACGAGCCTGGATTCCATCGTGCTGATGGCGGCAACCGGAGCCGGGATCGGCATCCTTCCCGACCTCTTCGCGCGCCGCCAGGGCATCCACCGCAGTGAGGTCTGCGTGCTGCCGCTCGCGATGTCCGACGCGGACCGCGTGATCAGCCTGCTGCTGCCCGCCGACCGTCCCGGCGGCATGGCGCAGCCGCTGGCGCGCATCCTGCGCCATGCGGCCGAGGAACTGGACCTGCAGGTGATCGCCGGGTGAGCAGGGCGCGGAGGGCGGACCGCATGGCGGCCGCTGGCGTGGCCGCGACCCGGGGCATGGCCGAGCCGCGCGCAGAGGGTATGGGCGGCAGCTGCGCTGCCGCTCACCAGCTTGCCCTTGAGGAGGGGAGATTCGACGGCCGGGGCCGCGTGGGCGGAGTCAGGCGGCCTTCCTGTTGCCCGATGCCAGCCCGCCGAGCTGCGAGATCACGGCGCTCAGCTGCATGACCTCGAAATGATCGCGCCGGCTCAGCACTTCGAGGGGGCTCATCCCGCCCAGCAGGGAGTTCGGGGTGGTCATGAACATGCGCTCCGCCTCGGGCTTCTGAAGCTTGGCGCGAACGAAGTTACGCAGGGATACCAGGGTCTCATCATTCACGGGAATCATCAGGTACCTCCAAATCGCATGCGGCTAAATCCTGCCGCGAGCAGGCAACATATGTGTGACGTGGCGGAATGTCACGCCGCGGCGCCGCATCGCATTCGCAGAAACGCATGCATTCGCACGAAGAACCGGCGTGACACCGCCGCTGCGGCCATTTTTCGGGCGCATCGAGCAGGTCCGCAGACAAGAACAGCAGGTTCCCGCGCCGAGGCTGTTGCGCGGAAACTTGAGGGCAACCGTCACTGACCCTGGCCCTCGGAGGATGCCGCGCTGCCCGGACCGAGCGAGGTCTCCGGCTGGTCTGTTGGGCGCGGCAGCGCGCAGGGGGCGAAAGCAAGTAAGGTATTGGAATGACGTGCGAGTTTATCGTCTCTCCGCCATCGTTTGCCGTCCGGAAAGGGGTCTAGCTTCGACTAGGACGCGCGACGCAGGACCGCTCGTTCTTCGAGACACGAAAGCGCCGGGGCCTGCCCGGAGGGTGCCTCGGATCCACTCCTCAAGGACCCGCCCCGCTCCTTCGCGGAGAAGCATCGCATTTGGTGAAAAGCGTCAGGAAAATGTTGACGGAAACTCCAGATGGCCAAGACGTTTTGCCCGCCGTTGGCAAGCTCAAAGCCGGTTTCCGAGAACTTGCGTGGGGTGCCGCAGACCCGGCGGCGCGTGGACGAAACGCCCCGCGGAACCGGCAAGGACCTCTCGCCGTCACCTCTCCCGATAGGCCGTTGCTACCAGCACTTTGCCAGGAATGGGTGCAGCTGAGCCAAAGTGGCTTCCCGGAAGATCATGTAAGGTTTTAGGCGGCAGAAAGCACTGCATACAATAAATCGCGGTAGGGCCGGCTGCCTCGCGCGTTGTATCCTTGGTGCTTTGCGTCTCTGACGCGCTTGGGCGGGACTTCGCCGATCCTGAAAAAATCGACCCTCGGCGCGCGCTGCCAACTGGAACGTGATGCTGCAGGCGGCGGCGTCGGGCTTGCCTCGCCGCAGTTCGGCAGCATAGCGTGCCCGGCAATGCGCCCGACAATCGTCCTGCTGCTCCGCGCCCTTTGCATCGCACTGCTCCTGCCGTTCGCGGGGGTGGCCGGGGCGTCGTGGGACGATGCGGCGTCCGCTTCCCCCTGCGCGACGCACGACAACTGTGCCGGCCCTGAGGGCCTCGTGGCCGACCATCCGTCCGACCCCTGCTGCGTCCACGGGCACCCGGCCGAACAGGGCGCCCTGCATTGCGCGGCGCATGGCTGTGCCGCGTTCCTCGGGGCCGCGGCGCCAGCGCAGGATCCGGGGCCGGCCCGGACGGCCGAGTTCGCCCGGGCGGGACCGGGACTGACGCCGCGCCGCCTCCCCGGCGCTCCGCAGCGGCCGCCGGCCGGCTGACCCCTCGCATCCTGACGACCTTGAACCTGCGCCGGCGGGCTGCCGGCACGTTGCGTCCCATTGGAGGATTCATGAAACATCTTGCCCTTTCCGCCGTCCTGGTCGCCGCCGCCGGCAGCGCCTTTGCCGCCGGAGCCGGCGACCACAGCCATGCCGACATGCCTGCGGGCCAGCCTGGCGACCGGTCCGAGATCGACCGCGTGATCGAGATCCGCATGGTCGAGACCGAGGGCGGCATGGGCTACGAGCCCGCCGCGTTCGAGGCCGAGGCCGGCGAGACGATCCGCCTGGCGGTCACCAATGCCGGCGTCCTGCCGCACGAGATCGTGCTCGGCACCAAAGCGAGCAACCGCGCGCATCAAGAGGAGATGGCCGGGATGGCGGACATGGCGCACGACGATCCGAACGCGCTCCAGCTCGCCCCCGGCGAGAGCGGCGAGATCGTCTGGACCTTCACCGACGAAGGCACCTTCCAGTTCGCCTGCCTGATCCCCGGCCACATGGAGGCCGGCATGCACGGCCCCATCACCGTCAACTGAACGAAGCCCGGAGACAGACCCATGACCGACATCACCCTGACCCGCCGCGCGATGCTTGCGGGCGTCGCCGCCACCGGCTTCGCCGCGCTCCTGCCCACATGGGGCCGGGCCGCCGCGCCGCAGATGCATGTCCTGAAGGACCCCAATTGCGGCTGCTGTTCGGCCTGGATCGAGATCCTCGAGGCCGAGGGCTTCGAGGTCACCACCGAGGCTTCGGCCGGCACCGCGCTTGCCCGTTACAAGAGCGACAACGGCATCCCGATGGAGCTGGTCTCCTGCCACACCGGGAGGATCGACGGCTACATGATCGAGGGCCATGTGCCGGTGGCCGACATCCGCCGGCTGCTGGATGAGCGCCCCGACGCGGTCGGCCTCGCGGTGCCCGGCATGCCCTATGGCTCGCCCGGCATGGGCCCCGAAGACCAGCGCGAGGCCTACGACGTGATCCTGATCGGCATTGACGGCGCGACCGAGGTCTTCACCTCCTACGCGGAAGGCTGAGCGCTCGACGGAACCGCGCATGCCGGCCTTGGATGCCGGCGTGCGCTGCAGTCCGGTCGGCGCCGATCAGGCGGCGCAGTCGAGGAAGCCGCGATAGCCCACGGTCAGGCCGCGCTCGAGATGGAAGCGTATCTCGGCCTCGGCGCGGCGCAGCCCGCCCTCGTCCTGCCAGTCGGCCTCCGGGTCCGGCATGACCGACACCTCGGTCCCCTCGGCCGTCAGGCGCAGCCCGTCATCGAGGGTCGCCGGGCCGACCGCGCTGTCGGCGGCGAGCGCGACCAGCGTGCCCGACAGCTTGATCACCCCCTCCGAACCGGCCATCGCCAGCACAGCTTCCCCCTCATTGGTCCGCCGGAAGCTGCAAACTGCTGCCTGTCCGAGACCGGTCTCGACGTCTTCGGGGCTGAGGCCGGCCGGATCCACGCCCGCCAGTTCGACCGACGCCAGGGCCTCGTCCACGCTGCCTTCCTCGGCCGGCGCGTCCGGGTCGCCGAGCTCGGCCTCGGCCGCGACGCCGTTCGCCTCGATATCGGCGATCAGGTTGCGCATCTCGCCGATCTCCTTGCGCTGCGCGGCGATGATCTCGTCGGCCAGCTTGCGCACCCGCGGGTCGTCGATATTGGCCCGCTCCGAGGTCATGATGGCGATCGAATGGTGCGGGATCATCGCCCGCATGTAGCTGACATCGCCCACCGTGGTCTGGCTGCGCACCAGCCAGAGCATCAGCGCGAACACGGCCACCGACCCGGCATAGATGGCGAGGTTGAGCGTCTTGCTGGAATACATCGACAGCATGAAGCTCAGCATGATCACCGCCATCGTGGCGCCCATCAAGAGCGCCATGTAGGTCCGGGTCTCGCTGAAGAAGACATGCTCGAAGGCGTAGGTGTTGAGATACATCAGCCCGAACATGACCAGGGTCGAGGTCGCGATCATTGCGGCAAAGCGCCAGTAGGACATGCGCGTCTCCTTGCGTTTCTGTCGGTCGGTCAATGGAAAAAGGGACGCCGCGGGACCGGGGTTCCCGCGGCGTCGAAGCGGTCAGGCCTCGAACCCGACCCGGGCGGCGCGCAGGCGCAGCGCGTTGGCGATGACCGAGACCGAGGACAGGCTCCTCGCCGCGACGGCGATGATCGGCGACAGCAGGAGCCCGGTGAACGGGTAGAGAAGCCCCGCCGCCACCGGCACGCCCAGCCCGTTGCAGAGGACGGCGAAGGCGAGGGTCTGCTTGATGGTGCGCAGCGTCGCGCGGCTGAAGCGCCGCGCCGTGACCAGCGCGGTCAGGTCGCCGCGGGGGATCGCCCGGATGGTCGAGGAGGATCGCCACTGCGTCGCTGTCCCGGTGCAGACGGCGGCGGTGCGGTCGGCGCTGCGCGGGGTGGAGCGTCTGATGATCGAGGATCACGCCAACCATTGCATGGAGGCGGCGATCCTCTCGGGCGATCCGGACGAGCAGCGCACCAGGTTCCGCGAGAGGGTGGCGCTGCTCGAGACGTCGCGGGGCCAGGTCAGCGCGCTTCGTCGGCCTCGGTCACGCGGGCCTGGTGCGCGCGCGCACGCTCCGGCCACTCGGATTTCAGGTAGTCGAGGATGGCATCGACCTCGGCGGTGCTCAGCCTGCCGTCGAAGCCCGGCATGTCGCTCTCGTAACCGCCGCCCACCACCGCGGCGGTGCCCCGCAGGATGATGTCGCGCAGGACCCGGTCGGGGTGATGCCAGGTGTGGCCGGTCGCGTCGTGCGGCGGCGCCGGCAGTCGCCCGGAGGGCAGCGGCTGCCGCCAGTCCGGCTGGCCCTCGAGCTCCGCGCCGTGGCAGGACGCGCAATGTTCGAGATAGAGGGCGCGGCCGTCCGCTGAGGAGGGGCCGCCGGCCGAGATGAGCATCGCCGCGAGGGCCACGAGCGCGGCCAGCGTGCCGATGCCAAGGATCATGCGGCGCGGGGTTCGGCGGGGGGCGGGCGAGGTCATGGGCGGGCTCCCGGGGGCGTTTGGTCTCTCATGGACCGCGCGGCGCCGACAGGCGACGCCACGCGGCAGGGTCAGGACGGGCTCGGGGCCGTCACTTCAGCTCGGTCACGGTCAGCTTGCCCGACACCCGGTCGGCGAGGAACTCGATCTGCTGGCCTTCCGAGAGCCGGGCGAGGAGGTCGGGATCGGCGACCTCGAACACCATGGTCATCGCGGGCATGTCGAGGTCGACGAGCTCCTCGTGGATGATCGTGACCTTGGAGCGGTCGGTGTCGAGCTTCTTCACCGTGCCCTTGGTGAAGGTTTCGGCGAAGGCCGGCGCTGCGGCGAGGGACAGGGCAAGGGCGAGCGTTGCGATACGGGTCATGGTCTGGGTCTCCTCTGGAAGGGTGGGTCGGGTCAGTTGACGGTGATCGGGCCGCGCATGCCGGCCTCGGCATGGCCGGGGATCAGGCAGGCGAACTCGAAGGTGCCGGCGGTCTCGAAGGTCCAGATCAGTTCGCCCTCGGCGCCGGGTTCGAGCTTCAGAGCGTGCGGGTCGTCGTGCTCCATCTCCGGGAATTTCGCCATCAGAGCGCCGTGCTCGGCGTTGTTCTCGGGCGTGTCGAGCACGATCTCGTGCGGCAGCACGCCGGCATTGCGCACCTTGAGGCGCAGCGTCTCGCCCTGCGCGACCGCGAGCGCGCCGGGCGCGAAGGCCATGCCGCCATCGGTCTCCAGCATGGTGATCTCGATCGCGCGGTCGACCTCGGCGGCGGTGCCGGCCTGGCCCATGGCGTGGCCCTCGTGGGCATGCCCGGCGCCGTCTCCGGCATGGCTGTGATCGCTGGCACCCGCGGCGAAGGGCGGGGCCGCGAGCGTGGCGACGGCCAGGGCTGCAAGAAGCTGTTTCATCGGGTGGTTCCTCTCTCGTTGATGCTGCTCAATGCCCGCCGTGACCGCCGTGTCCGGAAGGACCGGAGGAGGCAGCGGCGGGAGCGGGGGTGACGGTGGTGGCGGGCGAGTCCTGACGGGAGACGTCCGGCAGCTCGCCGGTCCATTCCCAGGCCTCGGTGCCCGGCGGGTTCTCGTACCAGCCGGGGTCGGCGTAATCGTCGGCGGCGAGGCCGGGGCGGACCTTCACCACCGAGAACATGCCGCCCATCTCGATCGGTCCGTGCGGGCCCCAGCCGGTCATCATCGGCACGGTGTTCTCGGGCAGCTCCATGGACATCTCGCCCATATCGGCCATGCCGGCGCTGCCCATCGGCATGTATTCCGGCTGGTGGCGGCGGATGATCTCGGTCACCCGGCGCTTGTCGGCGCCGATGAAGGTCGGCACGTCGTGGCCCATGGCGTTCATCGTGTGGTGCGACTTGTGGCAGTGGATCGCCCAGTCGCCGGGATGCACGGCGTCGAACTCGTAGGCCCGCATGGCGCCGACGGGGATGTCGATGGAGACCTCGGGCCAGCGCGCGCTCTTGGGCACCCAGCCGCCATCGGTGCAGGTCACCTCGAAATCGTAGCCGTGCATGTGGATCGGGTGGTTGGTCATCGTCAGGTTGCCGACCCTGACCCGCACCCGGTCGCCCTGGTTGACCACCAGCGGGTCGAGATCGGGGAACATCCGGCTGTTCCAGCACCAGAGATTGAAGTCCGTCATCGTCATCACTCGCGGCATGAAGGTGCCGGGCACGATGTCGAAGGAATTCAGCAGGAAGGCGAAGTCGCGGTCGACCGGCATGAAGGACGGGTCCTTCGGGTGCACGATGAAGAGCCCCATCATGCCCATCGCCATCTGCACCATCTCGTCGGCATGCGGGTGGTACATGAAGGTGCCGGACTTCGTCAGGTCGAACTCGTAGACATAGGTCTTGCCCGGCGGGATCGCCTTGTGGCTGAGCCCGCCGACCCCGTCCATGCCCGAGGGCAGGATCAGCCCGTGCCAATGCACCGAGGTGTGCTCGGGCAGCCGGTTGGTGACGAAGATGCGCACCCGGTCGCCCTCCACCGCCTCGATCGTGGGGCCGGTGGACTGGCCGTTATAGCCCCAGAGCCGGGCGATCATGCCGTCGGCGATCTCGCGCTCCACCGGCTCGGCGACGAGGTGGAACTCCTTGACGTTGCCGTTCATCCGGAAGGGCAGCGACCAGCCGTTGAGGGTGACCACGGGATTGTAGTCGCGCCCCGTGGCGGGCCGCGGCGGCACCTGCGTGCTGGCGTCCGCGGCGAAGGCCGCCTCGGGCAGGCCGGTGGTGGAGGTCCGGGCCAGCGCGCTGCTCGCGACGAGGGTCGCGCCGGCGGTCAGGAGGTGTCGTCTGTTGATCATGTCGGTGTTCCCTCAATGTCCGGCGCCGCCGGCCTCGGCCGGGGCGGCGACGCCGCCCGACGGGCTGGCGCCGGCCCCGCCGCCGCCATGGATCGCCGCGCGCATCGCGGCATCGGCGCGCCAGAAGTCGGCGCGCGCCTGCGCCTCGGCCTGCGCCGCGGTCAGGCGGGCGCGGGTGTCGGCGATCAGGTCGAAGGTGGAGGTGATCATGCCGTTGTAGCTGAGCAGCGCCTCCTCGGCGATCTCGCGCCGGAGCGGCAGGACCGTGCTGCGGTAATGCCGGGCGATCTGGTGCGTGCCGAGCCAGGCGTCATGCGCCGCGCGGGCCTCGGAGCGGACCTCCACGGCGCGCTCCGCCAGCTGGTGCGCGACCCGCAGATAGGTGAGCTCACCCTTGCGCCGCCGCGCCTCGCCGCTGTCGAAGATCGGGATCGGGAACTCGATCTCCAGATTGCCGGTGGTCTCGCGGCGGGTCTCGCCGTCCTCGATCTCGCGCTCGGTCTCGAGCCCGGCGACGAGGTCGAGATCGCCGAGGATGCGGGTCGCCTCGGTCAGCCCGTGCTCGCGCGCCACGGCCTCGAGCTCGAGCCGGGCGATGGCCAGATCGACGCGCTGCGCCAGCGCCGCGGCCTCGATGTCGCGACGCGGCGCGACGCCCGGCAGGCCGGGCAGGCGGTCGGGCACGAGGTAGGTTAGGTCGGACCCCCAGAGCCCCATCACCCGGGTCAGCGCCTCCTTGGCCTGCCGCGCCGCGAGCCGGGCCTGGGCGCGCTGGCCCGCCAGCTCGGCCTCGAAGGCGAATTCGCGCGTTTGCCCCGCCGCGTTGAGAAACCCGGTGCGCCCCAGCTCGGCGGCGAGCTCCGCCGCGGCCTCCGCGGTGCTCTGCGCCTCGCCCACCAGATGCGCCTGCTCGAAGGCGGCGACGGCGTCGATCCAGGCTCTGCGCGCCTCCTGCGCGACGCGCAGGGTTTCTTCCGCCGCGGCCAGCTGCGCCTGCCGGAAGCGGGTGTCGGCGATGGCGGTGCGCCGCTTCTGGGTCTTCCAGGCCAGCAGGTTGGCGGCGATCGCGCCCTCGATGGCGCGGAAGGCCACCGCCTCGGCGCCGATCCCGGTCAGCCCGAGCGACAGCGTCGGGTTGGGCCGCATGGTCGATTGCCAGACCTCGGCCGAGCTGAGGCCGATCTCGGCATAGGCGGCCTGCAGCCCCCGGTTGTTCAGCAGTGCCACCTGCACGGCGGTGTCGGGACCGATGGTCCGGCCCTGCACGCGGGCGGAGACGCGGGCGGCGTTCTGCTGCACCTCGGCGGCGGATTGCAGCCAGACCGCCTGCCCGCCGGTGACCGCGCTGGTGCGGCTCGCGACGGTGGCGAAGCCGGCCTGCCGGTCGGACAGGAAGGCGCGCTGCTCGGGCGTGGCACAGGCCGAGAGCGTCAGCGCGCCGGCCATCGCGGCCAGTGTCAGGCGCCTCACGGCTGACCTCCCGCCGGCGATTGCCGGTCATTCAGGTCGCGCCACGGATCCGGCGCGCCGGCCCGGCGGGGCGTGTAGCCGGTCAGCAATGCGGGGGCATGCGAGGGGGCCAGCTGGACGGGCTGCGCGGCCTCGGCCAGGGGCGCGGGGTCGGGCAGCGTGGCCACCGGCGCGCAGCCGGCCACCACGAGCGGCAGGGCCGCTAGGGAAAGCAGTTTCATCGGGAATCCTGAACCGATCGATCGTCATGGAGCGGGGTCCGGCCATGGGCCGGTTGCCTCGCGCGGGCGAAATCGGGTCAGGCGTTGGGCGGTCGGTGCAGCTCGCCCGCCCGGCGCGGGAAGGCGGCCCGGTCGGCGGCAGGCCCGAACCAGGCGGGATGCGCGAAGATCAGGCGCTGCGCCACTCTCGGCTCAGGCGCGTGCGGCCCGGCCGGCGCCGCGATGCAGCCCGCATGGTCGCCGGCGACGGGTTCGCCATGGGGCCCGGTCATGTCATCCGTGGCGGAAGGCTCCGCCCCATGCGACGCCCCGTGATGCGCCACGGCGACCGCGTGGACATGGCCGTCGTGACCGGCCGCCTTGCAGCCGAACTCCCCGGCCGCGCTCGCCGGCGCAAGACCGGCCAGCAGCAGCCCCAGAGTCAGGAGCAGCGCCGGAAGGTGTCGCAGAGGGGCGGCGAGGATCGACATGCGGTGACTAAGCGCCGGAAGAGCGGCCGCCGCAAGACACATTTTGCGCAGCTTGCGCGCGGACGGTTCGGCTGTGACCCGTTGGGCAGTGTTCCGCCGGCCGGGACCGCTTCGCGGCCGGCGGTGTCCCGTAATGCCGGCACCGGGCGGCGGTGGCTCTAACCCGTGCGGCCCGGGGTCCTCAACATGTGCGCCGATCCCGGTTTGGGGCGCCTCTCTGCGGTCCCAACCTGCGCGCCAGAAGGGCCGGGATGACGCCGCCTTGCCGCAGGAGTTCGACCTCGCGGAGGGTCTCCACGGCGGCGCGGCAGCGTATGCCGCGGCGCCCGCCGCCCGGCCGAAGATGCCCGATCTCGAGCGGACAGCCCGGCGACAGCGTCACGGGGCCGACGTCGATCCGGAAGCGATCCGCCGGGCCGATGCCGGCCGCTTCCGGCACCCAATCCTCGTCGATCGCGACGGGCAGCACGCCCATGCCGATCAGGTTCTGCCGGTGGATGCGTTCGAAGCTGCGGGCAACCACGGCGCGGACGCCGAGCAGCGCCGGGCCCTTGGCGGCCCAGTCGCGGCTCGACCCCATGCCGTAGCGCTCCCCGGCCAGCAGGATCGACGACCCGCCCGCGGCGCGCAGCCGGTCCGCGGCCTCGAAGGCCGGCAGGCGGCTGCCATCCGCCAGTTCGGTCCAGCCCGGCGGCAGGTCCGGGGCGACGACATTCCGCGCCAGCCGGTTGGTGTAGAGGCCGCGCAGCATCACCTCCCAATTGCCGCGGTAGGCGGCGTAGACGTTCAGGTCGCCGGGCTCCGCGCCGCGGGCCACCAGCCAATGCCCGGCCGGGCTCTCGGCATCGACTGCTGGCGGACGAGGAGATCGCCTCCAATGCCCGCCACTCCGCGGTGGGCTACGACCCGCTGGGCGTGGTGCTGGCGGTGATGCCCTGGAACTACCCGTTCTGGCAGTTCTACCGCTTTGCCGCCCCGGCGCTGGCCGCCGGCAACGGCGCACTCCTGAAACACGCCGCCAACGTGCCGCGCTGCGCCCTGGCCATCGAAGACGCGATGCGCGCAGCCGGCTGCCCCGAGGGGCTGATGCGGGCGCTCTTGGTGCCGGCCAGCGCGGTCGCCGGGCTGATCGCCGATGACCGCATCGCGGCGGTGACGCTGACCAACTCCACCCAGGTCGGCCAGATCGTCGCGGCGCAGGCCGGCGCCGCGCTGAAGAAGCAGGTGCTGGAGCTCGGCGGCTCCGACCCCTTCATCGTGCTGGAGGATGCCGACGTGGCCGCCGCCGCCCGCGTGGCCGTCACCGCGCGCTTCCTCAATGGCGGGCAGTCCTGCGTGAACGCCAAGCGCTTCATCGTTCACGCGGCGGTGCTGCAAGAGTTCACCGACCGCTTCGCCGCCGGCATCCGCGCGCTCAGGGTCGGCGACCCGATGGACGAGGCCACCCAGATCGGCCCGATGGCGCGGGCCGGGCTGCGCGACGAGCTGCACGACCAGGTCACGCGCTCGATCGGCGAGGGGGCAAGGCTGGCGCTCGGCGGCACACCCCTTGACGGCCCCGGCAGCTAATACGCGCCGACGCTGCTGACGGAGGTGATCCCGGACCACACCGCCTTCCGGGAGGAGCTCTTCGGCCCCGTCGCCTCGGTCATCCGCTGCGCCAGCGCCGAGGAGGCAGTGACGCTCGCCAATGAGACCGAATTCGGCCTCGGCGCGGCGCTCTGGACCTCGGATGCGGAGCGCGCCCGCGCTCTGGCGCGCGAGATCGACGCCGGCGCGGTCTTCGTCAACGGCATGGTCGCCTCGGATCCGCGGCTGCCCTTCGGCGGCATCAAGAAATCCGGTTACGGCCGCGAACTCGGCGCCCACGGCCTGCGCGAGTTCACCAATATCAAGACGATCTGGACCGGCCCGGCAGAGTGAAGGAGACCCCGATGACCAAGACTGCCCCCGCCATCCTAAGCCCCGATACGCTGCCGGTGAATGACCGCGGCAACGGCGCCCGGACCATTCCGCTGGTGACCCGCGCCTGCGGCTCCACCAGCCTGATCAACGGCATCACCGCCTTCGACCCCGGGGCGCGGATCGGCCTGCACTACCACAATTGCGAGGAGTCCGTTCTAATCCTCGAGGGCGAAGCGGTGGCCGAGATCGGCGGTGCGCGGCACGCGCTGAAGGCCGGCGACACCACCTGGATCCCGGCCGATGTCCCGCACCGTTTCCTGAACGAAAGCGACGCGGTGATGCGCATCTTCTGGACCTATGCCGATATCGATGCGACCCGCACCATGGTCGCGACCGGCGCCTGCCAGTCGATCGACGAGGAGCACGCCCGGGCGGTGCGGCTGTGATCCGCGGCAGCGTCCCGCTCGCCATCGCCCCGGCCGGGGCCGCCTCGTTCGAGGCCGCCGTGGTCTAGGTCCGTTTGTCCGAGGGCAAGTCCCGCGCGGACCATGTGACCCGGTCGAGAGCCGCGTCGAGGCGCGGTTTGCGGCGCGCGCGGGGCAGGCCGTCCGCGACGTCCGGACAGGGCGGCGGCCAGGCGGCCGCGCGCGCACGGGTTTCGCTTGTCGCGTCAGGCGTGGCGTCTGGCGGGCCGGGGGAGAACCTCGTCGATCTCGGACAGGATGGCGGACAGCTCGTCGCGCTCGGCGGCCAGGGCGCGGCGCTGGCGACGGAGTTCGGCATGCCAGCGGGCGGCCTGCGCGGCCGGTCCGTCGGTGTCGTAGATATTGAGGATCTGGCGGATGTCCTCCAGCCGCAGCCGGAGGCGCCGGCCGCGCAGCGCCAGTTCCAGCCGCACCTGCTGGCGCGCGTCGTAGACGCGGTCGGGTCCGCCGCGGTCGGCGGTCAGGATCTCCAACGCCTCGTAGTGCCGCAGCGTCCGGGGAGTGATGCCGAAGCGCGCGCAGACATCGTGGAAGCGCAGCGGGGCACGGGTAACGTCGGGGCCGCCGCCGTCCATCTCAACGGCCCTCCGCGACCGCCAGCACCCGGGCGGCGCGGTCGATCACCGGGCGGTCCACCAGCTTGCCGTCGAGGCGTATGGCGCCGCGCGCTCCGGCCTCGGACGCGGCGGCAACGATGCGGCGGGCGGCGGCGATCTCCGCCTCGCTGGGCGCAAAGCCGCGATTGATGCCCGCGACCTGCCGGGGATGGATGCAGAGCTTGCCCGCCATGCCGAGGCCGCGCGCCGCGGCGCAATCGGCCGCCAGCGCCTCGGCATCGTCGAGCGCCAGCGTCACGCCGTCGACCGGCCCGGCAAGGCCGGCGGCGGCGGAGGCCAGGACCAGCGCGGACCGGGCATGGGCGAGGCCCGCGGACTCGTCCTCGATGCCGCAATCGGCCATGAAATCGATTGATCCGAAGAGCAGCCGCGCGACGCCCGGCTCTGCCGCGATCTCGCGCGCGGCGTAGAGCCCGGCGGCGGTCTCGATCAGCGGCAGCAGCGGCACGCCGGGGCGCAGCGCGGCGAGGACGGCGCGGCAGGCCTCCGCGCTCTCGGCCTTGGGCAGCAGCACCGCGGCGACGCCGGGATGGGCGGCGAGGGTCAGGTCCTCGGCATGCAGCTCCGTCTCCGGCGGGTTGATCCGCAGCGACGCGCGGTTGCCGGCGTCGAGCCAGGCGGCGATCGCGGTGCGGGCCTCAGATTTGGCCTCCGGACGGACCGCGTCTTCGAGGTCGAGGATGGTGCAATCGGCGCCGGCGGCCAGGGCCTTGTCGAAGCGGTCGGGCCGGTCGCCGGGCACGAAGAGGAAGGATCGGGCATGGTTCATCTCGGGGACTCCGTCAGTCTTGCCGCGCGGTCCGCGCCGCCGCCGAACAGCAGCGCGAGGGCCATCGCGGCCATCATGGCCGAGGCCGCGGCGAAGGCCGGGCCGTAGCCGAAATGCTCGACCAGCGCTGCGAAGGCCGGCGGCCCGGCGACGACGCCCGCATAGGTCATGAAGAGCGCCGCGCCGGTGGCGGCGGCGACCCGGCCCGGCGGCGCGATGCGCGCCACCTCGGCCAGGAAGACGCCGTTCCAGCCGATCGCCGCCGCCCCGAAGAGCGCCGAGACCGCGCCGAGCAGCAGCAGCGCACCGGCATCGGTGCCTTGCGCGAAGACCGCGGCGCAGACCGCGGAGAGGGCGGCCAGGAGCGCCAGCACCTGCCGCGCCGTGGCGAAGCGGTCGGCGCACCATCCCCAGAGCAGCCGGCCCGCGACGCCCGCCGCCTGCGCCACGGCAAGGGTCGCCCCGGCCTGCGCCAGCGGCAGCCCGCGCGCCTGCGCCAGATAGGTCACGAGAAAGCCGGTCAGGATCAGCTGCATCGCCGCGAAGACGAAGGAGGTCAGCGCCAGCCCGCGCAGGCCGGGATCGGCCAAGAGCGTCTTCAGCGCGGGCGGGGCGCCGGTGCCGCCGCCGCGGCGGCGGTCGCGGTCGAGCACGGCGCGCAGCGGCTGCGCCGTCAGCGCCACCAGCAGGCAGGACACCGCCGCCAGCCCCAGGGCCGCGCGCCAGCCGAAGGCCAGCGCGAGGGGGGGCAGGGTCAGCCCGGCGAGAATGCCGCCCAGCGGCACCCCGGTCTGTTTCAGCGAGAAGACGAAGCCCATGCGATGCGCCGGCGTGCTTTGCGCCAGGAGGTGCGAACTGGCCGGCGTCACCACGCCGTAGCCGAGGCCGATCAGCAGCGATCCGGCGGCGATGGCGGGCAGGCTACCGGTCAGGCAGACCGCCAGCCCCGCCGCCGCCAGCGCCAGCGCGCCCTGGCTTGTGCGCAGGGCGCCGTGCCGGGCGATCACCCTCCCGGCGGCGAGGCTCGCCAGCGCCGCGGCGCCATAGACGAGGCCGACCTGCACGCCCACCAGCGTCGCGCGCGTGCCGATCCGGGCCGCCACGTCGGGCGCCAGCACCGGCCCGGCGAGCGCCGCGGCCGAGATCATCGCCTGGATCGCGATGGTCGCGGCCAGGACGGTCCAGGGCGATCTCACGAGCGCTCCTGCACGTCGGCCTCGACCCTAAAGGTGTTGGAATAGCTGAAGCGTTCGCCGGGATGCAGCGAGATCGCGGTCTCGTAGACCTCGCCCGATGCCGCGATGTAGGTGCGGGTGATGCGCAGCCCCGGCGCGCCCTCGGGCACCCCCAGCCGGGTCGTCGCCTCGGGCGTCAGGATCACCGCCTCGATGGTCTGGCGGATCTCGGCGGTGGTCAGCCCGTAGCGCCGCTCGATCAGCGCGTAGATCGGCTCGGTCGGCGCGGCGAGGTCATCGAGGATGCCGCGGTAGGAGCGCGCGATCCAGATCTCGGTGAGCGCGATGGGCCGGTCGTCGTCGGGCATGAAGCGCTCGCCCCAGAGGTGCAGCCAGCCCTTGCCCTCGGGCGACCCGATCAGCTGCGCGAGCTCGCCCTCGGCGGTCACGTCCTCCGACCCGGTGACGCGCAGGCTGACATCGCGCACGTAGCGCATCAGGTCGGAGGCGCCTTCGCCGGCCTGCACGTAGCGTGCCGCGATGCGGTCGGCGCGCACCGTGGTGCCGATGCCGGCCTGCCGCGACAGCAGGCCGAGATCGACCAGCCGCCGCAGCGCCTCGCGCACGGTGTGGCGCGAGACGTCGAATTCGCGGCAGAGGTCGATCTCCGGCGGCAGCAGGCTGCCCACCGGGTAGCGCCCGGACTGGATGTCTTCGAGAAGCGCCTCGGCGAGCGCGGCATAGCGGGTGCGGCCGCCGAAGCGTGTGTCCTTCTCCATGTCTTACCCCACGGATTCCTTGTGTTTCTCGGGCAGCATACCGATCGCGCCGAGGATGTCGTCGGTGTCCGCGCCGAGCGCCGGACCGGGACGCAGCGGAAGCGTCTCGCCGGGGCAGCGGATCGGGCAGGCGACGGTGCCGATGGACCCGCGCGTCGGGTGCGGCACCTCGGCGATGGTGCCGCGGGCCCGCGCGAAGGGCGCGTCGAGCGCCGAGCCGATGTCGTGCACCGGGGCCGCCGGAACCTTGCCGCCGAAGCGGGCCATCCAGCCCTCGGTGGTGTCGGCCTGCAGTGCGGCGTCCAGCGCCTCGGTCAGCGCGTCGCGGTTGGCGAGGCGGGCCTTGAAGTCGCAGAAGCGCGTGTCGGTGGCCCATTCGGGCCGGCCGATGGCGGTGCAGAGGATGCCCCAGAACTTCTCCTTGTTGCACATGATGAAGATCCAGCCGTCGCCGGTCTTGTAGAGCTGCGAGGGCGTCAGCGAGGGATGCGCGGAGCGCGGGTGCCGCCCGGTGTTCACACCCTCGTTGAGATACCAGGTGGCGAGGTAATTGAGGTTGTGCATCGCGACCTCGTAGAGCGAGGTGTCGATGTCGCGGCCCTGTCCCGTGCTGCGCGCCCCCAGAACGGCCGAGACCAGTGCCAGCGCCGACATCGTGCCGGTCATCATGTCGATGATCGACAGGCCGAAGCGCGAAGGCGGCTGGCCCGGCTCGCCGGTGACCGACAGGTAGCCCGCCTCGGCCTGCATCAGGTAGTCGTAGCCCGGCCAGTCGGCGCGCTCGCCGTCGCGGCCATAGGCCGAGAGGTGGCAGCAGACGATCGCCGGTTTGATCTTGCCGAGCGCGGCGTAATCGAGGCCGAGCTTCGCCGGCAGGTCGCCGCGCAGGTTGTTGAAGACCGCGTCGGCACTCTCCACCAGCCTGTGCAGCGCGGCGCGACCGTCCTCGGATTTCAGGTCCAGCGTGATCGACTTCTTGTTGCGGTTGAAGGCCTGGAAGAAGTGGCTGTCGCCCTCGCCGAAGAAGTAGGGGCCGACCAGCCGGCCGACATCGCCGCCCTGCGCGGCGTTCTCGATCTTGATGACCTCGGCACCGAGATCGGCAAGGTGCTGGGTGCCGAAGGGACCGGCGCCGTATTGTTCGACCGCGAGCACGCGCAGCCCGTCGAGGGGGAGGCTCATGCCGGGTTCCTTTCGATCTGCTGCTTGGCGATGATGATGCGCTGCAGCTCGTTGGTGCCCTCGCCGATGGTCAGGAGCGGCGCGTCGCGATAGAGGCGTTCGACGTTGTATTCCTTGGAATAGCCGTAGCCGCCATGGATCCGCATCGCGGCCGTGGCGTTTTCCAGCGCCGCCTCGGTGGCGAAATATTTCGCCATGCCGGCCTCCATGTCGCAGCGCTCGCCGCGGTCATAGGCGCGGGCGGCCGACAGCGTCAGCAGGCGCGATGCCTCGGTCCGGGTGGCCATCTCGCCCAGTTGCAGCTGGATCGCCTGATGCTCGCAGATCGGCTTGCCGAAGGTCTTGCGGATCTGGCTGTAGCGCGTCGCCTCGTCGAGCGCCGCCTGCGCCACGCCGACGCCGCGCGCGGCGACGTTGATGCGGCCGAGCTCCAGGCCCGAGAGGATCTGCTTCAGGCCCTGACCCTCGACGCCGCCGATCAGCCGGTCCACCGGCACGCGGTAGTCCTTGAACTCCAGCTCGCAGGTGTCGATGCCGCGATAGCCCAGCTTCTCGAGCTTGCGGGCGACGTTGAAGCCCGGACCCTTCTCGGCGATCAGCAGCGACATGCCGCGATGGCGCGGCTCGGCCTTGGGGTCGGTCTTGACCAGCAGCGCGATACAATTGCCGTATTTCGAGTTGGTGATCCAGGTCTTGGTGCCGTTGACGACGTAGGCGTCGCCGTCGCGCCGGGCGGTGGTGCGGATCGCCTGCAGGTCGGTGCCGGCGTCGGGTTCGGTCAGGCCGATGCCGCCGCGCAATTCGCCGGTGGCGAAGCGCGGCAGGAACTCGGCCTTCTGCTCGGGCGTGCCGGCGCGCTGCACCGCGGCGGCCATGATCAGGTGGCTGTTGACGATGCCCGAGACCGACATCCACGACCGTGCCAGCCGCTCGATGATCCGGGCATAGACCTCGGTCGAGAGGCCGAGTCCGCCGTGCTCCTCGGAGATGATGCAGCCGAAGAGGCCCATCTCCTTCATCTTCTCGACGATCTCGGCGGGGTATTCGTCGCGCGCCTCGAGGTCGTGCACCACCGGGTCGATCTCGGTGAGGCAGAAGCGGTCGACGCTGTCTAGGATCATGCGATCCTGTTCCTGCATGCCGGTCATGTCTCGGGTCTCTCCTCAGCGGGCCTGGCCGGCGAGCAGGCGTTCCAGCGGCGCGAGGTGGTCGGCGGTGTCGAGGCCGAGCACGGCCTCCCGCAGACGCTCGGCGCGGGCCGGGGTCCAGCTCATGCAGGCGTTTTCGGTGAACTTGGCGGTGATGTCGGCGGCCGAAAGCGGCCGGTCGGAGGCGCCGCGGTTGATGTCCTCGCGGTGGCGCAGCTCGCGCCCGTCGGTGGTGCGGATCACGACCTCACCACTGTAGTACTTGGGGAAGCGCGAGTTCGGATCGACCGCGTGGCGCACCTTCGGCATGAAGGCCAGCATCTCGGGCGCGGTATAGGCGGCCGGGTTGAGGTCGGGCAGGCCGAAGCGGCCCCGTAGGAGGCCCGAGGCCACGGCGTAGGGGATGGAGAACTGCGCGTCGTAGCCGTTCTGCGGCGCCACCTTGGTTTCGCGCGGCTCGCAAACGGTCTTGATGACCTCCTCGGGGACCAGCGCGGTGACTTCCGCTATGTCCTCGGCGGCGAGCCCGTGTTCGGCGTGGAGCGCCACCGCCGCATCGGCGCAGGCATGGGTGAAGTGGCAGGCCGGCATCGGTTTCACCGCGACGTGGCCGACCTCCCAGACGCTGCCCAGCCCCTCGGTGGCGAGTGCCAGGTCGGCCCCCTCGGCGCGGGGGCCGAGATAGGCGTTGTAGAGGCCGAAGCGTCCCTCGTAGACCGCCTTCGGCGCGACGAAGCCGTGCCGTGCCATGGTGACCGCGGTGATCGCCGCGGCGGCGGCCCAGCCGGGATGCATCCGCTTGGTCCAGGCGCCGTCCTGCAGAAATTCCAGCGATCCGCCGGCCATCGACAGCGCGATGCCCTGCGCGCCGGCAAGCTGCGCCGCGGTCAACCCGCGCAGCCGCCCGGCGGCGATCACAGCGCCGAAGATGCCGATCAGCCCGGTCGGGTGGAAGCCGACCTGGTGGAAGCCGCCGCGCGCGACGCTGCCGAGCCGCGTCGCGACCTCCATGCCGGCGATGTAGGCGGTCTGCATCTCCGCCCCGCTGGCGCCGGTCTCCAGCGCCATGGTCAGGGCCGCCGGCAGCACCGGCGCGGTGGCGTGGATGACGCCGGCGGTGTGCGTGTCGTCGTAGTCGAGCCCGTGGATCAGGAGCCCGTTGAGCATCGCCGCGTCGCGGGGCGCCAGCTGCGTGCCGAAGCCGATGACGCGGCGGGTGCCGCCGCCACCAAGCTCGCTCAGCGCGGCATGGGCGCGGTGCGCGAAATCGTACTGGGTGGAGGCCAGCGCGATACCGAAGGCGTCGAGCATCAGCAGCCGCGCGCGCTCGGCGGTCTCGGCCGGAATGACGCCCGGCGCGAGGTCGGTGGCGAAGCCGGCCAGCGTCTCGGCGATGGTCGCCTCTGCGCGGGTGTCGGTCGTCGTGTCCTTCATGGTTTCCTCCCGAGGGGTCAGACGAGGGCGAGCGAGATCGCCGGGATGAACGAGATGAGGCCGAGCCCGAGCAGCCGGACCGCGTAGAAGGGCAGCACGCCGCGGGCGACCTCGTGCACCGGGATGCGGGAGATGCCGCTCATCACGAAGAGATTGAGCCCGATCGGCGGGGTCAGGGTGGCGATCTCGACATTGGCGACGATGATCACCGCGAAATGCACCGGATTGATGCCGAGCGCCTGCGCCATCGGGAACAGCAGCGGCGCGGTCAGCACGATGAGCGCGATCCCGTCGAGGAACATGCCCATCACCAGGAGCACGAGGTTGATCGCGATGATGAACTGCCACCATTCGAGGCCGGCCTCCTGCAGGGAGGCGACGAGCTGCGCCGAGACCCCCATGCGCGCCAGGATGAAGCCCAGGAGGCTGCCGCCCATGACCACCGCGAAGATCATCGAGGTCTGCAGCAGGCTCTCGCGCGCCGTCGTCCAGATCCCGCGGAGGTTCACCGAGCGGTAGACCACGAGGCAGAGGAAGGCGGCATAGGCGGCGGCGAAGGCCGAGACCTCGGTCGGCGTCATGAAGCCGGTGTAGATGGCGCCGAGGACCAGCACCGGCATCAAGAGCGCCGGCACCGTGCGCGGCGCCAGCCGGGCGAAGCGGGTCCAGTCCGGCGCCTGCGCCTTGGCGCCGTAGCCGCCGCGCCGGCTCAGCCAGAAAGTCGCCACCGACAGCAGGATCGCCTCCATGATGCCGGGCAGCAGGCCCGCGATGAACAGGGTGTCGATGGGCAGCCCGACGATGGAGCCGATCAGGATGAAGCCCAGCGACGGCGGGATCATCAGCCCCAGCGTGCCGCCGACGGCGACGATGGCGGCGGCGAAGCGCGGCGGGTACTTCTCCTCGCGCAGGCCGGCCACGGTGGAGCGGCCGATGGCCGCCGCCGAGCCCACCGAGGAGCCCGAGACCGCGGCGAAGAACACCGAAGCCGTGAGCACCGTCAGCGCCAGCCCGCCGCGCACCGCGCGCACCACGGCACCGACGAAGTCGATCATCAGCGCGGCGATCTGGCCCCGCATCATCAGGTTGCCGGCGAGGATGAACATCGGAATGGCGATCAGCGGGTAGGAATTGACCGAGGAAAAGGCGGTCTGCGCGATCACCGTGGCCGGCACGCCGCTGACCGACAGAACGATCACCGCGGTGACGAGGCCCAGCACCGTGGCGACATGCGCGCCGAGCGACAGCAGGACGAGGATCAGGACGAGGGCGATTGCCAGGATCATGGATCAGAACTTTCCGGCGGCGCCGTCGTCGTCCTCGAAGAACGGATCGCGGCCCTTGAGCGCGCGCCAGAGCACGCGGAGATAAAAGATGGCGAGCAACGCGGCGCCGATCGGCATCGCCATGAAGACCAGCCACATCGGCAGTTCGAGGTTCGATTCCGACAGCATGCCCATGGTGTAGTAGCGCCGGATTTGCGGCAGGGCGCCCCAGAACAGGATCGCCGCGAAGCCGAGCCCGATCAGCCCGGCAAGACCGCCGGCAATCACCCGCAGCCGCTCCGGCAGCAGGCTGACCACGAGGTCGCTGCGGATGTGGTAGCCGCCCGCGCCGGCCGCGCCGAGGGTCAGGAAGAAGGCCCAGAGGATCATGAAGCGCACCGCTTCCTCGGCCCAGAACCAGCTGTGGTCGAAGAAGGCGCGGCCGCCGGCCTCGACCAGCATGATCAGCGTGGCGGCGATCAGCAGCACGGTGCCGGCGGCGGTCAGCGGGCCCTGTTCGAAGCGGTCCCAGGGGGTGCGGCGAACCGGCGGCACGGGGCCGCCGGTCGCCGGAGCGGACTCAGCTGGGCGCGCCACACTCGGCCTCCAGCGCTTTCAGGGCCTGGGCCGCCTCGGGGTGGCTCTCGGAGAAGCTGGCCGAGGTGCCGGCGGTCAGATCCTTCCACGCGGCGATCTGGGCTTCGTCCGCGACCACCAGCTTGGCGCCCTGCGAGGTCATCTTCTCCAGCGATTCCTTGTCCTTCTCGATGGCTTCTTCCCACTGCGTCTCGGTGATGCCGTCGATGCTCGCCTGGATGGCCTCGCGATGCGCCTCGGGCAGCGCCTGGTACCAGGCGTCATCGACCACCACCGCGTAGGTCAGGATCGACAGGCCGGGGACATAGAAGGCGTTCTGGCCGGTCATGCCGATCATCTCGGCCCAGCCGGCGGGCGAGGTGAAGACGCCGTCGATGGCCCCCTGGCTCAGGGCGGTGGACATCTCCGAGGCCGCCATGGAGACCGGCGAAATGCCGAGCGCGTGCATCGTGTCCTGCACCACCCGGCCACCGGTGACCCGCACCTTGGCGCCGTCGAGGTCTTCCATCGAGGCGACCTCGCGGTCGGAGAAGATGAAGTAGAGATCGGCGGTGCGCAGCAGGCCCAGCACCCGCAAACCGGCCTTCGACAGTTGCTCGGTCATCAGGTCGCGGATGCCGGTCTTCATGCAGGCATCGGCCATCATCTCGTCGGAGATTGCGAAGGGCAGATTGATTGCCCCGGTCTCGGGCGCCACCGTCTCGAGCCGCACGGAGACCGGCCAGACCATCTGCACCGCGCCGGTGCCGAGCGCCGCCAGCGCGGCCTGGTCGGAATAGATCTGCCCGGAGGGGAAGACCTTGACCTCGATCTCGCCGCCGGTGGCTTCGCCCACTTCTTCGGCAAAGCGGTTCATGTAATCGGTCTTCCAGTGGCTGGCGGCGACCTCGCTCGGCAGCACCAGTTCGGCGGCCGACGCGGCCCCGGCCAGCATCGTCGTCGCGGCGAGCGCCGCGGCAAGCGTCTTGAATGTCATGGATGATCCTCCCTCGGTGTGATGCGCCGCACTCCCCTGCGCCGCGTAAGTCAGTAATTCGTCGGGCTCTCCGCATCGGCGGCCCGGCTCTTGATCAGGGCCGAGCGCTCGAAGCTCATGAACACGGTGTCGTCGTGCTTCTTGCCGAGCGTGCGGACGCGCACGATGCCCTGGCCGGGGCGGGAGCGGCTCTCGCGCTTCTCCAGCACCTCGCTCTCGGCATAGATCGTGTCGCCGGAGAAGACCGGCGCCATCAGCTTGATCTCCTCCCAGCCGAGATTGGCGATGGCCTTGCCCGAGACCTCGGGCACCGACATGCCGAGCACCGTCGCCACGGTCAGACCACTGTTGATCAGCAGTTTGCCGAACTCGCTCTGAGAGGCGAAATGCGCGTCGCAATGCATCGGATGGTAGTTCATCGTCATCAGCGAGAACTGGATGTTGTCCTGGTCGGTCAGGGTGCGGCCGGGGCGATGCTCGTAGATATGCCCGACCTCGAAATCCTCGAAATAGAGCCCGATCTCGCCCCTGAACCGGTTGGGTCCCACTTGCCGCATGCGCTGTTCCCGACTTTCACCTAATATTCGTATGTCCGGACATTTGCCGATCGAAGGCCCCAAGTCAAGCGTCGGTTTGCCGGGCGCGGCGATCGGCGGATGAGGGCCGCGCTGCGCCGCTACCCGGCGCCGCCGCCCGGGGAGGGCCCCCGGACCCTGACGCGGCGCCCGCCGATCCTGGCGCGCCGGTTTCAGGCAGCCGCGCGGCGCCGCGCCGCAAGACGGCCGGCATAATCGAGCGCGGCCAGCATGTTGACGTGATTGGCACGGCCGGTGCCGGCGATGTCGAAGGCGGTGCCGTGATCGACCGAGGCGCGGTCGATGGGCAGGCCCAGCGAGACGTTTACCGCGGTGTCGAAGGCGATGAGCTTGATCGGGATGTGGCCCTGGTCGTGGTACTGCGCGATCACCAGGTCGAAGGCGCCGGTATTGGCGCGGTGATAGACCGTGTCGGCCGAAATCGGGCCCTCGACGTCGATTCCCTCGGACCGCGCACGGGCCACGCCGGGAGCGATCTGGTCGTCATCCTCGCGTCCGAACAATCCGCCCTCGCCGCAATGCGGGTTGATCCCCGCGACGGCGATGCGCGGGCGCGCGATGCCCATGCGGCGGAGATGCGCATGTCCGGTGCGGATCGTCTCCAGCACCTGCTCCGGGGTGGCCCGGCCGATGGCGTCTTTGAGCGAGACATGGGTGGAGACGTGCAGCACGTTCAGCGTCGGCGAGGCCAGCAGCATCCACGATGACCGGCACCCGGTCAGGTGCGCGAGCATCCCGGTATGGCCGTCATAGTGATGCCCGGCCGCGTTCAGCGCCGCCTTGTTGATCGGCGCGGTGACGATGCACGCCGCCGCGCCCGCTTGCGTCAGTTCGACCGCCTTCTCGATGTATCGGAACGACGCTTCGCCGCAGGCCTCGGACAGCTGCCCGAAGGCGCCGGGCAGGCCCGGGGTCGGGACCTCGATCACCCGGACCCCGTCGCCGCCCGCCTCCGGCGAGAGCGTCAGCGACAGGCCGCAGGCGCGGACCGCGCGGTCCAGCGTGTCGGCGTCGCCGATCACCGCGTAGCGGGCCCGCTCTTCGGCCGACAGGCTGGCCAGCGCCTTGACGGTGACCTCGGCGCCGACGCCGGACGGGTCACCCATGGTGATGACGATGGGGGTGTCGGACATTGCGTCCCTCCTTAACGGGAATGGCTCAGCGGGCGGCCAGGTCGTCGCCGTTCAGGCAGCGCGGCGGGGTCCGGCCGGCGAGCAGCGCGTCGAGGCTTTCGATCACCATCAGGCCGACATTCTCCAGCGCCTCGCTTGTGTCGGCGCCGGAATGCGGGGTGAAGATGGCGTTCGGGTGGGCGAAGACCGGGTGCGATATGTCGGGCGGCTCGGTCACATAGGCATCGACGGCGACACCGCCGAGGCGGCCCGCGGCGAGAGCCTCGGCCACCGCATCCAGATCGACCACCTCCCCGCGGGCGAGGTTGATGAGCTTCGCGTCCGGCTTCATCCGCGCCAGCGCCGCGGCGTCGAGCAGCGCGGCATTGCCGGCGCCGCCGAAGACGTGCAGCGAGACGTAGTCGGCGCGCGCCAGCAGGTCCTCGAGCGGCCCGAAGGTGACGCCGTGCTGCGCCGCGAAGTCCTCGTCCGGGAAGCGGTCGGTGGCGATGACCTCCATCCCGAGGCCGAGCGCCAGCTTCGCCAGTCGCTTGCCGATGTTGCCGAGGCCCACGATGCCCAGCGTCTTGCCGCCCAGCTGCGTGCCGATGCGCCGGTCCCAGCCGCCCGAGGTGACCGAGGCATGGCCCTGCGGGATGAAGCGCGCCATGGCGAACATCAGCCCCACGGCCAGTTCCGCCACCGCGTCGGCATTGGCCGCGGGCGTGTTGCAGACCGGCAGGCCGGCGGCGCTGCAGGCGGGAATGTCGATGTTGTCGACGCCCACGCCATGCTTGAGCACGCCGCGCAGGCGCGGCCCGTGGCGCAACGTGTCTGCCTCGACCGGCACGAGGCCCACGACCAGCGCGTCGGCGCGGGGCAGCGCGTCGGCGACCTCGACCGCATCCGCGCAGCGCACCAGCTCCCAGCCGCGTTCGGCGATCAGGTCGGGGACGCGGCCATGCTTGCCGAAACCGGGCGAGGTGGTGACGATCACCGCCATCAGACGAGCCCGTATTTGGCGAGGATCGCCGCGATCTGGCGGTCCTGTTCGGGATCGGGCAGCAGCGCCGGCTGGCGCGAGGCGCCGACCGAATTGTCCATCACCCAGAGCGCGCGTTTCACCAGCGCCGGCGGGTAGCCCAGCGTGTAGAGGTCGCTGCGGAAGGCGCCAAAGGTCTCCTGCGCCTTGGCGGCGCCGGCCTCGTCGCCGGCATTGAAGCAACGCACGATCTCGGCCAGCACCTCGGGCAGGACGTTGCCGAGGCCCGAGATGGCCCCGCGCGCGCCGTTCCGGAACGCCCAGTGCACCAGGTGGTCGGGGCCGGAATAGACGTCGAAGCCGTCTTCCTCGCGGCCCACCGCCATGTACTGCTCCAGCGTCTCCTGCGCGCCGCCCGAGTCCTTGATGCCGGCGATGTTGCCGTGGCGGGCGAGCGTGCGCGCGGTCTCGGGCGCGATGTGGTTCTGGGTGCGCGCCGGGATGTCGTAGAGGTAGACCGGCGTTTCGACCGCGTCGGCCGCGGCGGTGAAGTGGCGCACCAGACCGTCCTGCGTGCAGGCGATGAAGAAGGGCGTGATCACCGCGATGCCGTCGACGCCGAGCCGGTCGACCTCGCGCGCCAGCGCCACCGTCTCGAAGGTGGCGGGCATGCCGGCATTGACGATGACCTTGGCGCGACCCGCGACCTCGTTCACCACCTCGCCGGTCAGGCGCACCTTTTCGTCAAAGGTCAGGGCGGAGAAATCGCCGTTGGTACCGGCGCACATGATGTTGTTGCCGGCCGCGACCTGGCGGCGGACCTGCGCGCGCGTAGCGTCGTAATTGATGGTCTCGTCGTCGTTGAAGCAGGTGACGAGGGCGACGAAGGCCTCTTTGGGCGCGGTCATGAGAGCGGTCCTTAAAGGTTGGGAGCGGCGCGGCGGCGCAGCAGCGCGCGGGACAGGGCGGGCCAGCCGGCCGACAGGAGCGTCAGGCCGAGGAACAGCAGGCAGATCGGGGTGGAGATGAAGGCCAGCACGTTGTCGTCGTTCTGCAACAGGCCCCGGCGGAGGTTCGATTCCAAGAGGGGCCCGAGGATCAGCGCGATGCAGAGCGCGGCCTGGCTGAAGCCGAATTTCTGCATCCCCCAGCCCAGCACGCCGAAGCCCACCATGGTGTAGAGGTCGACCGGGTTCAGGTTGATCGCGAAGGAGCCGATGAAGCAGAAAACCACGATCGACATGGCCAGGAGCCGGCGCGGGATCATCAGGATGCGCGAGAAGAGCGGGATCAACGCCATGCCGAAGACGAACATGAAGATCGTCGCGATGAAGGTGCCGCCGAACATGCCGACCACCACGTCGGGGTTGGTCTGGAACAGCATCGGTCCCGGCGCCAGACCCTGGATCAAGAGACCGCCCATCAGCACCGCGGTCACCACGTCGCCGGGGATGCCGAGCGCCAAAAGCGGGATCAGCGCGGCGGCGCAGACGGCGTTGTTGGCCGATTCCGTGGCGGCGATGCCGGGGGCGTAGCCGGTGCCGAACTTCTCGGGCGTCTTCGAGGCGCGGCGCGTCTCGTTATAGGCGATCCACGACGCGGTGCCCGAGCCGGTGCCGGGGATGATGCCGATCAGCGTGCCGATCAGCGAGCCGCGCACCAAAGCGCCGCGGCTCTCGGACATGTCGGCACGGCTGGGCCAGCGCCCGGCGACGCGCTTGATCGGCGCCTCGTCGGCGGCGATGCGCTCCATCTGGGAGAACACCTCGGACAGCGCGAAGAGGCCGATCAGCGCCGGGGTAAAGGCAAAGCCCGAGGCAAAGCCCTGCACCCCGAAGGTGTAGCGCAACACGCCCGAGATCGGGTCGGCGCCGACGGTGGAGATCAGGATGCCCAGGAGGCCCGAGATCGCGCCTTTCAGGAGATCGCCCGAGAGCGAGGCGATGATGGTCAGCCCGAACAGCGCCAGGGCGAAATATTCCGCCGCGCCGAATTCCAGCGCGATGCCGGCCAGCTGCGGCGCCAGCGTCGCCAGCACCACCGCGGCCACCAGCCCGCCGATGGTCGAGGCGATGGTCGCCATGCCGAGCGCCTTGCCGGCCTCGCCCTTCTGCGCCATCGGGTAGCCGTCGAGCACCGTGGCGGCGGAGGCCGGGGTGCCCGGCGTGCGCAGCAGGATCGAGGAGACGCAGCCGCCGTAGATGCCGCCGATATAGATGCCGATCAGCATGTTCAGCCCCATCACCGGGGTCATGCCGAAGGTCAGCGGGATCAGCAGCGCCACGCCCATCGTGGCGGTCAGTCCCGGCAGCGCGCCGATCACCAGCCCGCCCAGCGTGCCGGCCGCGATGGTCAGCAGGATCTGCGGGTTCAGCAGCGGCGTGAGAAAGGCAAGGGTTTCCATGGCGTCCCCGGCGACAGGTCGGAAGGCCCGCGCGGCGGCGGGACGGGTGGACGGGGGCGCCGCGACGGGCGCCCCCGGAGGGCTCAGCGCCTCAGTTGTTCAGGCCCAGCATGTCGAGGTCTTCCAGCACCGCTCGGGTCATCTCGGCGTCGCGGGCGGCGCGGGCGGCAAAGGCTTCGCCGTCCTCGAAGGTGACGAACTCGCCCATATCGGTGAGGGTGGTGCGGAACTCCTCGTCATTGGCGACCTGCTCGACCGCGTCGCGCAGCCAGGCGAGCGTCGCCTCGTCCATGCCCTTGGGGCCGATCAGGCCCTTCCAGGACGACCAGGTGAAGTCGACGCCCTTCTCCACCGCGGTCGGCGTGTCGGGGAAAAGGTCGATGCGCTCGTCCTCCATGACGAAGAGCGGCGTCATCTGGCCGGCCTCGGCGGCGGCCAGCGCCTCGGCCGGGGAGGCGACCATGGCGTCGATATGGCCGCCGATACAGGCGGTGCGGGCCTCGGAGGAGCCGTTGAAGGGCACCGACTCGATCTCCATGCCCGCGGCGGCGGCAAAGGCCTCGGCCGAGATCTGGTTGGCGCCGCCGGCGCCCGAATTGCCGATCTGCGGCTTGCCGGACTTGCCGGCCTCGACGAAGCCCTCGTAATCCGAGAAGGGCGCATCGGCGCAGGCCACCATGACCTGCAGCGAGCGGGCGAAGAGGCCGATGAACTCCACGTCCTCGAGCTGGTAGTCGGTGCCGCCGATCAGCGGCTTGATCACCAGCGGTCCCTGCGCGCCGGCGCCCAGCGTATAGCCGTCGGGGCGTGCGTTGATCGCCGCGGAGGAGCCGATGGCACCACCGCCGCCGGGCTGGTTGCGCACCACCACCTGGCCGTCGAAGAGCCGCTCGAACGTGTCGGCGACGACGCGCAGCGACAGGTCGGTCGAGCCGCCGGCGGAGTAGGGCACCACGACCTGGATCGGGCGCTCGGGGAACTCGGCCTGGGCGGCGCCGGCGGCGAGGGCCGCGACGGCGGCCGCGGTAAACGTGGTTCTGAACATGAAGTCTCCTCCCTTGGATGTCTCGTCGTGTCGTGTGTGGGGTGTCAGGGCAGCCAGACCGAGAGCAGCTCGGTGAAGCCGAAATAGATCGCCAGCGTCATGCCGACGGGAAACAGGATCACCACCAGCCAGTTGCGCTCGCCCAGACGGATCAGGCCGAGCACGAAGGCGGCGAGGGTGGAGGGCAGGTAGCCCACCGGCATGAAGGCCACCGCGTAGGCGATCATCAGCAGGGTGAAGCCCGCCATCGCGGCCAGCGTGCGGCGGCCCGGCATGGCGAGCTCGGCGCCGCCATCCCCGCGCAGGGCGCGCAGGATCAGCGCCAGGGACAGAACCGCGATCAGCGCGATCACCAGCCAGGGCACGAAGCTCGGCCCGGCGGCGGAGGAGCTGAAGCCCTGCTTGATGTAGGTCGTCCGCCAGGCCGCTGCGCCGCAGAGCGCCAGCAGGCCGCCGCCGATCCACAGATCCGCCTGTCCCTCGCGCAATGCCATGCTGTCCTCCCGAACCGGCGTCCGGGGCTGGGGCTCCGAACCATGGCGGGCACCATGGCGACTACCAAACAACATGTCAACTGTGAAAACCGGATTCTGTTATCGGCGTCGAAATCAGCGCGGAATTCTTGCTGCGCATCCTCCTGCTCATCGCCAGGGAGCAATCTAAAATAGCAATAAAACAAGGTCTTATTATAACTCCACGCTGGTTTCTACGTGAGCCCCGCGCGCGATCACTTCACAAAATCCGCGGAATTTCCTATTTGACAACTTGTCACTCACTTGTCAGAGATCGGCGCAAGGCGCGACCGCCGGTTCCGCTGCCCGGCAGCGCCCGCCCAGCCCGGTCCCGCGATCTGCGTTCCGAGGAGGACAGCCATGACCACCCTGACCACCCCCATCGACCTGCGCCGTCCGGCGCTTGTCCGCTATGGCAGCGGCACGCGGGACAGCCTCGCCGGCTGGGTGGCGGCGGGCGGCTTTGCCCGCCCCGTGGTGATCGCCGACCCGGTGAACGCGGCGCGTCTCGACGTGCTCGGCCTCGGCGCGGTGGCCTGTTTCGGCGGGGTGGTGCCGGAACCGGCGGTAGACAACCTGACCAAAGCCGTGGCCGCGGCCGCGGATGCGGACCTGATCATAGGCTTCGGCGGTGGCTCCGCGATGGATCTCGCGAAGCTCGTGGCGGTCATGGTGGGCCGCGACGTGACGCTGGCCGAGATCAGCGGCCCCGACCGCGCGCCGCCGCGCCGGGTCGGCCTGGTGCAAATCCCCACCACCGCCGGGACCGGCTCCGAAGTCGGCACGCGGGCGCTGGTCACCGATCCCGCGACCAACAGCAAGATCGCCACCGAAAGCCCGGAGATGCTGGCCGATCTGGCCATCGTCGACCCGGACCTGACGATCTCGGTGCCGCCCGCGGTCACCGCTGCCACCGGCGTCGACGCCATGGCGCATTGCGTCGAGGCCTATACCTCGAAACGCGCCCATCCACTGGTCGACGGCTACGCGCTGCAGGGGATCGAGCTGGTCGGGCGCTACCTCGCGCGCGCGGTCGAGGACGGGCAGGATGCCGAAGCGCGGGCGGGCCTCTCGCTCGCGGCGCTCTACGGCGGGATTTGCCTCGGGCCGGTGAACACCACCGCCGGCCATGCGCTGAGCTACCCGCTGGGCACCCGCTACAGGCTGCCGCACGGCATCGCCAACGCGCTGATCTTTCCGCATGTTCTGGCCGCCAACGCCACCGCCCGGCCGGAAAAGACGGCGGCCGTGGCGCGCGCGCTCGGCTTCGACGGCGGCTGCGAGGACGCGGTGCGCGCCGGGGCAACGGCCTTCTGTGCGGGCCTCGGGCTCGACATGCGGTTGCGCGCGCACGGCGTGAAGGCGGACGCCCTGCCGGACATGGCCGCGGAGGCGCATGGCATCCGAAGGCTGCTCGACTGGAACCCGCGCGAGCTCTCGGTGGCGGAGATCGAGGCGATCTACCGGCGCGCCTGGTAGGGCGCGATGATCCCCCGCATGCACATCGTCGCCGACGACCTGACCGGCGCGCTCGACAGCGCGGCGGTCTTCGCCGGGCGCGGCGCGCGGGTGCGGGTGGCGACCGGGCCGGAGGGGTTGGGCGAAGCGCTGGCCTCGGCGGCCGAGGTCGTGGCGGTCAGCACCAACAGCCGCGACGGCAGCGCGGCCGAGGCGACGGACGCGGCGCGGCGCGTGGCGGCCGATCTGGCGGGCCGCGCGGGCCTTCTCTTCAAGAAGATCGACAGCCGCCTGAAGGGCCATATCGCGGCGGAACTGGCGGAACTGGTCCCCCAGCACGCCCGGCTGGTGGTGAACCCGTCGATCCCGCGGGTCGGCCGCACCTGCCACGGCGGCGCGGTCACCGGCGCGGGCGTCGCCGAGCCGATCCCCATCGCGCCACGGATCGGCCGCGCCGTCAGCGTGCATGACACCGATAGTGCGGGCGCGCTGGCCGCCATCCTTCCCGCCGACCTCACGAGCGCGACCTATGTGGGCGCGGCCGGGCTGGCCGAGGCGCTGGCCGACCGGCTCTATCCCGGGCCGGTACGGGACGTTTCGCGCCTGCCGCGTCCGGCCATTCTGGCCATCGGGTCGCGCGATCCGGTGACCGCGGCGCAGGTGGCCGCGCTGGCCGGCGTGCCGATCTGCGACGCGCCGAATGGCGTGGCGACGGACCTGCCACGCGCGCCCTGCCTGGTGCTGCGGATGACGCAAGGGGCTGCCCAGGTCTCTGGCCCCGAGGCCGCCGCGGCCTTTGCCGGGACGCTGGCCCGCGCCCACGACGCGCTGCGGCCGGCGACGCTTTTCGCCTGCGGCGGCGACAGCGCCGCGGCGCTGCTGGCGCGGCTGGGCATCGGCCAGCTGGACGTCGCGGGCGAGGTGCTGCCGGGCGTGCCGGTCTCCCGCGATGCCGGCGGTGCGGGGCCCTGGTTGGTGACCAAGTCCGGCGGCTTCGGCGAGGCGGACACGCTTGTCAAACTTGTAAATAGGCTGACCGCGGGCTAAGCCCTTGCGGGTCAAAGGACGGGGCCGCACATGCCGAGCGAGAAGACCAAGCCGAAGATGCCGCTGGCCGAGAAGGTCTACCACGCGCTGCATGCCCGCATCCTGAACGGTGACTATCCCGCCAACGAGAAGCTGCCGCCGGAGATGCAGCTCTCCGAGGAGTTCGGCGTATCGCGCCCGGTGCTGCGCGCCGCGCTGGAACGGCTGCGCGAGGACGGCATGGTGCAGTCGCGGCAGGGCGCCGGCAGCTTCGTGCGGGCGGTGCCGGCGAGCGTACCGCTGGGCTTCGCGCGGGTCGAGACGCTGGCTGACATCCAGCGCTGCTACGAGTTCCGCATCAATCTGGAGACCGAGGCGGCGGCGCTGGCGGCAGAGCGCCGCAACGACGCGGCGCTGGCGGAGATCGACCGCGCGCTCGACCTCCTGCGCGACGCCACCGGGTCGCTGCAGCACCGCGAGGACGCCGATTTCATGTTCCACGGCGCCATCGCGAAGGCCTCGAACAACCAGTATTTCGAGGCCACCTTCCGGGCGCTCCGCGAACACGTGAATGTCGGCATGAAGCTGCACGGCGAGTCGCTGATGACCGACGGGCGCAAGGGGCTCGAGGCGGTGCTGCAGGAACATGCCGGCATCTTTGCGGCGATCCGCGCAGGCGATGCCGAGGGCGCCCGCGCCGGCATGCGGGCGCATCTCGAACATTCGCGCGACCGGCTGTTCGGCGGTGGCCTGCTCGACCTGAGGATGGGCTGAGGCGCGGGCGCCCTCCGCCCGGCCGCAGCGCGCTTCCGGGCGAACGCAGCCGGCCTGTGGCGCGCAGCGGTCCGTGACGGAGGGGGAGCCGCCCGGCACCGGGCCGGGCGGAAGGTCAGGCCAGATCGCCCGCGATCAGCGCTTCGGGCAGGTTCTGGTAGCAGACCGGGCGCAGGAAGCGGCGGATCGACAGCGTGCCGACGCTCGTGGCGCCGAAATTGGTCGAGGCCGGGTAGGGCCCGCCATGCACCATGGCATCGGCAACCTCGACCCCGGTGGGGAAGCCGTTGACGAGGATGCGGCCCGCCTTGCGCTCGAGGATCGGCAGCAGGCGGCGCGCGGTCTCGGCGTCGCCCTCCGCCATGTGCAGCGTGGCGGTGAGCTGGCCGTCGAGGCCGCGGGCGAGGGTCTCCATCTCGTCCGCGCCTTCCACCCGGACGACGAGGCCGAGCGGGCCGAAGACCTCCTCGCCCAGGCCGTGATCCTGCAGGTAGGCCGCGGCGTCGGTCTCGTAGAGGTTGGGCCGCGCTTCGCGGCCGTCGCTGTCGGTGGTGAGCACGGGCCGGACGGCGTTGCGGCTCGCGAAGCGGGCCTGACCGTCGCGGTAGGCCTGCGCGATGCCCTCGGTCAGCATGGTCTGGGCAGGCGCCTCGGCGAGCGCGGCCTTGGCGGCGGCAACCACGGCATCGCCGGCGGGGCCGGCCTGCACCACGGCGATGCCGGGATTTGTGCAGAACTGCCCGGCGCCCATCAGCAGCGAGGCGGCCCAGGCCGTGCCGATCTCGGCGCCGCGGGCCGCGACGGCCTCGGGCAGCAGGAACATCGGGTTGACCGAGCCCAGCTCGCCGAAGAACGGGATCGGCTCGGGGCGCTGCGCGCAGAGGTCGAAGAGCGCGCGGCCGCCAACCAGCGAGCCGGTGAAGCCCACCGCCTTGATCAAGGGGTGCTGCACGAGGGCCTGGCCGACATCGCGCTTGCCGCCCTGGATCAGCGAGAACACCCCGGGATGGAGGTCGCAGCGTTGGATCGCGGCGTGCACCGCCTCGGCAACGATCTCGCCGGTACCGGGTTGGGCGGAATGGCCCTTGACCACGACCGGGCAGCCGGCGGCCAAAGCCGCGGCGGTGTCGCCGCCGGCGGTGGAGAAGGCGAGCGGGAAGTTCGAGGCGCCGAAGACCGCGACCGGACCGATGGGCCGCTGCACCATGCGCAGGTCGGGGCGCGGCAGCGGCTGGCGGTCGGGCAGCGCCACGTCGTGGCGGCGGTCGAGATGGCCGCCCGCGCGGATGTGGCTGGCAAAGAGGCGCAGCTGGCCCACCGTGCGGCCGCGCTCGCCCTCGAGCCGGGCCTCGGGGAGGCCGGTCTCGGAGGTGCCGATGGCGGTGATCTGAGGCCCGCGGGCGTCGATCTCCTCGGCGATGGCCTCAAGGAAGGCGGCGCGGTCCTCCCGGGAGGCGTAGCCGTAGGACCAGAACGCTTCCTCGGCGGCCTCGCAGGCGGCATCGACCAGGGCGGGGGTGCCGACGGAATAGGCGTGCGCCGTGCCATGCGCCGGCTCGGAGCGGAAGGTGGTCTCGCCCGCGATCCACGCGCCGGCGATCAGGTGTTTGCCGTGGGGGGTGAAGCTCATGCCGGGGCTCCCGTCTTGTCCCTGGCCTTCTGCCAGGCCTCGAATTTCTCGCGGTTCTCGTCCTTGGTGCAGGGATAGAGGCCGATGATCGGCGCGCCGGCCTCGACCTCCTCCAGCACGAAGGCCTCGAAATCCTCCATGCCGGCGCAGGCCTCGGCGATCTCGTCTGCGAGGTGCGCGGGGATCACCATGACGCCGTCGCGGTCGCCGACCAGCACGTCGCCGGGGAACACCGCCGCATCGCCGCAGGCGATCGGCACGTTGATGTCGAGCGCCTCGTGCAGGGTCAGGTTGGTGGGCGCCGAGGGCCGGGCGCAATAGGCCGGCATGTCGAGCTCGCCGATGCCATGGGCGTCGCGGAAGCCGCCGTCGGAGACCACGCCGGCGCAGCCGCGCACCGCCAGCCGGGTGACGAGGATCGAGCCGGCGGTGGCGGCGCGGGCATCCTTGCGCGCGTCCATCACCAGCACATGTCCCGGCGGGCAGGTCTCCACCGCCACGCGCTGGGGATGGTCGGCGTTGCGGAAGACCTCGAGCGGGTTGCGGTCCTCGCGCGCCGGAATGTAGCGCAGGGTGAAGGCCTGGCCGACCATGTTCTGCGCCTTCGGCGCGACCGGGGCCACGCCCTGGATGAACTGGTTGCGCAGGCCGCGCTTGTAGAGCTGGGTGGCGATCGAGGCGGTGGAGACCCGCATCAGGATCGCGCGGGTGGCCTCGGAGAGGACGTAATCGGTCATCGCTGGGTCCGTCAGAAGATGTCCGGCTCGCCCGCGGCGCGGCCGAAATCGGTTTGCAGGTAGTCGAAGTCGCAGCCGGTATCGGCCTGGCCGACATGGCGCGAGAACATGTAGCCCCAGCCGCGCTGGAAGCGGGGTTCGGGCGGGGTCCAGGCGGCGCGGCGGCGCTCGAGTTCCGCGTCATCCACCAGCATGTCGAGCCGGCGGTTGGCAAGATCGAGGCGGACGATGTCGCCGGTTTTGAGCAGCGCCAGCGGGCCGCCGACGAAGCTCTCGGGCGCGGCATGCAGCACGCAGGCGCCGTAGGAGGTGCCCGACATGCGCGCATCCGAGATCCGCAGCATGTCTCGGTGGCCCTGCTTGATCAGCGCCTTGGGGATCGGCAGCATGCCCCATTCGGGGAAGCCCGGGCCGCCCTGCGGGCCGGCATTCCTGAGCACCATGACGGTGTCGGGGGTGACGTCGAGCTCCTCGTCGTCGACCGCGGCCTTCATCTCGGGGTAGGAGTCGAAGACCAGCGCCGGGCCCTCGTGGTGATAGAAGCGCGGGTCGCAGGCGGCGGGCTTGATCACCGCGCCGGAGGGGCAGAGATTGCCCTTCAGCACCGCCAGCGAGCCCTCGTGGTAGACTGGGTTCGTGAGCGGCCGGATGACGTCGTCGTTGTAGACCTCGGCGCCCTCCAGCTCCTCGCCCAGGCTGCGGCCGGTGACCGTCAGGCAGGAGGTGTCGAGCCGCTCGGCGATCTGCGCCATCAGCGCGCGCAGGCCGCCGGCGTAGAAGAAGTCCTCCATCAGGTAGTCCTTGCCGGCGGGGCGCACGTTCGCCACCAGCGGCGTGGTGCGGCCCAATGCGTCGAGATCGTCGAGCGTGAGGTCGATGCCGGCGCGGCGCGCCATGGCGATCAGGTGCACCACGGCATTGGTCGAGCAGCCGGTGGCCATGGCGACGATGGCGGCGTTTTTCACCGCGCCCTCGGTGATGATCCGGTCGGGGGTCAGATCCTCCCAGACCATCTCCACGATCCGCCGGCCGCAGGCCGAGGCCATGCGGGCGTGGCCCGCGTCCACCGCCGGGATCGACGAGGCGCCGGGCAGGGTCAGGCCCATGGCATCGGTGATCGCGGTCATGGTGGAGGCGGTGCCCATGGTCATGCAGGTGCCGGCGGAGCGGGCGATGCCGCCCTGCACGCCCTGCCACTCGGCGTCCGAGATGTTGCCGGCGCGGCGCTCGTCCCAGTATTTCCACGCATCCGAGCCGGAGCCGAGGATGCGGCCGGCATAATTGCCGCGCAGCATCGGCCCGGCCGGCAGGTAGATGAACGGCACCCCGGCCGAGATCGCGCCCATGACGAGGCCCGGCGTGGTCTTGTCGCAGCCGCCCATCAGCACCACGCCGTCGAGCGGGTGGGCGCGGATCATCTCCTCGACCTCCATCGCCAGCATGTTGCGGTAGAGCATCGAGGTCGGCTTGGTGAAGCTCTCGTCGACCGAGAGCGCCGGCATCTGCACCGGAAAGCCGCCGGCCATCTGCACGCCGCGCTTCACGTCGCGGACGCGCTCGGGGAAGTGGCTGTGGCAGGTGTTGAGCTCGGACCAGGTGTCGAGCACGCCGATCATCGGCCGGCCCTGAAACTCCTCCTCGGCGTAGCCCAGTTGCATCATGCGCGAGCGGTGTCCGAAGGAGCGCAGGTCGTCGGGGGCGAACCAGCGCGCCGAGCGCAGGTCCTTGGGGTCTTTGCGGGTCATGTCGGTCATCCGGTCAGGGCGAAGGTCAGCCAGGTCAGCAGCAGGGTCAGCGCGAGGCCGGCCAGTTCCGGCCAGTTGCCGAACTCGAAATGGTCGCGGCGCTCCTCGGTGGCGTATTCGCGGGCCGAGAGATCCTCGTCCTGGCGGGTGAGGTGATCGTCGTCGTCGGTCATGGTCTCACTCCTCAATCCAGCATTCTCGGCAGCCACAGGGCGAGGTCGGGGAAGAACAGCACCAGCGCCAGCCCGACGGCCTGCAGCGCGATGAAGGGCAGCACGGCGAGGAAGATGTCCTGCAGCTCGATCCCCTTGGGCGCCACCGACTTCAGGAAGAAGCAGGCCGGGCCGAAGGGCGGCGAGAGGTAGTAGATCTGGATGTTCATGGCGAAGAGCACGCCGAACCAGACCGGGTCGAAGCCGAGATCGATGACCACCGGGGCGAAGATCGGCACGGTGATGAAGATGATCGCGATCCATTCGAGGAAGGTGCCCAGCACCATGACGATCAGCATCATCACCGCGATCACCATCAGCGGCGGCACGTCGAGCCCGGTCAGCACGCCGCGCAGGAACTCGCCGCCGCCGATCCGGTTGTAGATGCCGATCAGCGACACCGCGCCCAGCACCAGCCAGATGATCGAGCCGACGGTGAGCACGGTCTGCCGCATGGCGTCGCGCGACATCGTCCAGTTCAGCTCCTTGCGGGCGGCGGCCACCACCAGCGCGCCCACGGCGCCGATCGCGGCGGCCTCGGTCACAGTGGCGACGCCGGAATAGATCACGCCCAGGACGGTGCCGATCAAGAGGCCGGGCAGGATCACGCCCTTCATGAACTTCAGCCGCTGGTGGAACGGCAGGGCGGTTTCCGGGATGTCGTAGACCGGGGCCAGCGCCGGGTTCAGGCGGACCCGGACGAGGATGTAGAGGATGTAGAGCGTGGCGAGGATCAGCCCGGGCACCGCCGAGGCGGCGAACAGCTGGGTGATCGAGACCTGGGCCGCGAGGCCGTAGATGATCAGCACCACCGAGGGCGGGATCAGCGTGGCCAGCGCGCCGGCGGCGCAGATGATGCCGATGGCGAGCTTCTTGTCATAGCCCAGCCGCAGCATCTGCGGCAGCGCGATCAGGCCCAGCATGACGATCTCGCCGCCCATGATGCCGGACATCGCGGCCAGCACCACGGCGACGATGCAGGTCTGCACGCCGACCGAGCCGCGGAAGCGCCCGCCGAGGATCGCCATCGAATCGAACAGCGACTTGGCGATGCCGGATCGCTCCAGCACGTTGGCCATGAAGACGAAGAACGGCACCGCGATCAGTTCGTATTTGTGCAGCACCTCCGAGACGTTGGCGGCGACCACGAAGAAGCCGGCGCGGGGGCCGAAATAGAGGATCGCGGTGGCCAGCGAGACCGTCAGCGTGGTGATGCCGAGCGGCACGCCGACCGCCATCAGCGCCAGCAGCGCGACGACGATCAGCAGGGTGATGATTTCAATGCCCACCGTCGATGTCCTTTTCGGTTCCCTGCACCCAGCGGATGATGTTGGCGACCAGCTGGGCCATGTAGAGAAGGCAGCCGATGACGATCAGCAGCTTCAGCAGCGTCGGCTGGATCGAGTTGAAGGCGGTGCCGGAATATTCCGTGCGGCCCAGCACCTTGGTCGCCGGGTGCCAGAGCGCCAGGGTCAGCACGAAGAGCGCGCCCAAGGCGATCAGCATCTGGCAGAGCCGGAAGACGCGCCAGACGCGCGGGCCGACGACGAGCTCCAGCATGGTGATCGAGATGTGGCGGTGGCGCTCGGTGACGTAGCCCACCGACAGGACCCAGGCGGCGGCGCAGAGCGTCATCGCCAGTTCGGTCGACCACACGGTCGGCGCGTCGAAGCCGTAGCGCAGCACGACCTCGAGGGCCGAGATCGCGATGCAGGCAAAGAACAGGACAGAGCAGCCCTGGCCGATGAAGACGCTGGCGCGGTCCATTCCATCGGCGTAGCGGGCCAGAACGCGTTTCATCGCATCCCCCGGCAAAGATGAGGGCGCCGCCCACGGGAGGCGGGCGGCGCCGGACAGGTCGGATTACTGGAAGAGGCCGATCTCTTTCATGTAGGCGAGGTTGGCGTCGAGCGCCTCCTTGGCCAGCTCGGACTTCTCGGCGTATTTCTCCCACTCGGTGCGGGCGACCTCGCGCAGCCGGTCGCGGTCCTCCTGCGCCCAGTCGATCACCTCGATGTCGTCGGCGGCGTCGTCGCGCTCGGCCAATTCGGCGTCGAGCTTGGAGACCTCGTCGGCCATCGCGTACATCGCGTCATACCACCAGTCGCGCAGCGCGGTCCGGTCCTCTTCCGACAGCGCCTCCCACTTGGCGGCGTTCACGGTGAACTGCATCGACGGCATCGAGTGGATGCCGGGATAGAGCGGGTAGGGCGCGACGTCGTGCAGGCCGGTTGCGTCGTTGTTGACATAGGCCGAGGCGTCGGCGGCATCGACGATGCCCTTCTCCAGCGCGCCGAAGACCTCGGAGAACGGGATCGAGACGGGCGAGGCGCCGGCGGCCTGGAACACCGCCGCGGCGAGGCCCTCGGGCGAGCGGATCTTCTTGCCCGACAGGTCGTCGAAGCCGCGGATCGGGGTGCGGGCGGGCAGCGCCTCGCGCGAATAGGGGCCGCAGGCCACCACCTTGACCTCGCCGCCGGTGACCGCGTCGGCCGCCTTCTGCATCATCGCCTCGCCGCCGCCGTCGCGGCAGAAGCCGAGCATCTGCTGGGGCGTGTCGTAGCCCGAGATCAGGTCGCCCATGATGGCATAGGCGGGCTCGAGCCCGGCGAAGTAGTTGACCGAGGTGAAGTCGCCGTCGATGACGCCGGCGGCCACCGCCTCGGGCGTGTCGCGGGCGGGGACGACCGAGCCGTTCGGGGTCAGCACGATCTCGATCCGGCCCCCGGTGCGCTCGGAGATCTGCGGCAGCCATTCCTCGGTCAGGTACTGGGTCGAGAAGTCGCCCGCGTTGAACGAGGTCTGGATGTTGAGCGTCTCGGCGCCGGCGGCCCCGGCGGCCAGCACGGCGGTGCCGGCGAGAAGTGCGGTAATTCTGCGTGACATGACGGTCCTCCCGAAAATCGGCGGCGCGCGGCCCCTCGCCGCTGCCTTGCTGGAACACTAATATATTAGTGTATCGTCCGCAAGCCTTCTGTATGATGTCGGGAAATCGGCGCGACAGGACGGGGCAAGACATTGGGACATTTCTCGAAATCACCGGATCTTCCGACCCCGCCGCTGGCCGGGCCGGGGCGCCCGGCGCGCCCCGCCTTCCGCAAGGCCAGCGTCAGCCAGCAGATCCACGACGCCCTGCGGGCCCGCATCCTGGCGCTGGAATTGGCGCCCGGGCAGAACCTCTCGCGCAACGAGATCGCCGAGTTCTACGGCGTCAGCCAGACCCCGGTGCGCGACGCCATGATGAAGCTCGAGGAAGAGGGCCTTCTGGCGATCTTCCCGCAATCCAAGACCCAGGTGTCGCGCATCGACGTGGACCAGGCCCGCGAAACCCAGTTCCTCCGGCTGGCGCTCGAGGTGGAGATCGCGCGGCGCCTCGCCGAGGCCGGCGCGGCCGCCGCGCTGCAGCCTGCCCGGACGGTGCTGGCCCAGCAGCGCGCGGCGCTGGAGGTCGGCGATCTCGACGGGTTTGCCCGTGGCGACCGCGATTTCCACCGTGCGCTCTTCGCCGCCGCCGGGGTCGAGCGTCTGTGGACGCTGATCCTCGAACGCTCCGGCCATATCGACCGGCTGCGCCAGCTCAACCTGCCCGATCCCGGCAAGGCGGGCGAAATCGTCGACTACCATACCCGCATCCTCGACCACCTGGCCGAGGGCGATGGCGCCGCGGCCGAGCGGGCGGTGCGCGGCCACCTGACCGGGACCCTGGCCCAGGTCGACCGCATCATCGCCCGGCATCCGGAATTCTTCTGAGCCGGCCGGGCCCGCGCCTCAAGTCGCTCCGCGGCGAGGCGCGGCTGCGTCGAGCCGGCAATCGGCCCCGGTCCCGTGGACGGCAGGTGCGACGCGGGCCCGACCCCGTCCCGGCCGGGGCCGGACGGCGGCGCGGAGCGATGGCCGCCTGGCGTTACTCCGCGGCCTGCCGCGCGGGGCCGTCGACGATCATCATCGGGCAGCCGCGCGAGCAGCGTTCGACCCGGCTGTCGATGCCGTAGAGCCGGCCGATCAGCTGTGGCGTCAGCACGTCCAGCGTCGGTCCGGTGGCCAGGATGCGCCCGCCCGCCAGCGCCATCACCATGGCGCAGGAGCGCATCACCTGGTTCAGATCGTGCAGCGCCAGGATCATCACCGCACCGGTCTCCCGGGCATAGCGGCGCAGCGCCTCGAGCACCTCGTATTGCCGGTAGAGATCCAGCGCCGAGGTCGGCTCGTCCATCAACACGATCCTGGGTCGCGTCACCAGGGTCTGCGCGATCGACACGGCCTGCCGCTGGCCGCCCGAAAGCTCCGGCAGCTGGCGCTCCGCCAGATGCGCCACGCCGAACCGGTGCAGCACGTCGTCCACCGCGGCGAGTTCCGCGGCCGAGAGCCGCCAGCCGCGGCCGTCCTGCTTCAGCGCCAGAATGATGGATTCGTAGACCGTCAGCGCGGCGCTCATGCCCGTGTCCTGCGGCATGTAACGCAGGTCCGCGCGCGTCGCGCCGCGCAGGCTTACGCTGCCGGAGCCGCGCAGCTGCCCGGCGATGCGGCGGAACAGGGTCGACTTGCCCGCCGCGTTCGCGCCGACCAGCGCCGTCAGGGCGCCGCCGGCGATGTCGGGCGTCGTGGCATCGGTCAGGATCTGGCGCCGCCCGTAGCGTGCGCCGACCCGGTCGAGGGCGAGGGCTACCACGATTTGCGTCCTTTCGTCAGGATCAGGGCGGCGAAGAAGGGCACGCCGACCAGCGCCGTGATGATGCCGATGGGCAGCACCGCGCCGGGCAGGAGCGCCTTGGACAGGACCGAGGTGGCCGACAGGATCACCGCCCCTGCGAGCATCGCGCCGGGCAGGAAAAAGCGCTGGTCCTCGCCCAGCAGAAGCCGCGCGACATGCGGCCCGACGATGCCGATGAAGCCGATGGTGCCCACGAAGGAGACCGGCACCGCGGCCAGCAGCGAGACGAGGAACAGCGCCTCGAGCCGCAGACGCTTGACCGGGACGCCCATCGCGGCGGCCCGCGTCTCGCCCAGGCGGATGGCGGTCAGCGCCCAGGCCCGGCGGGCGAAGAGCGGCGTGCAGACCGCGAGGATCGCGGCGCAGACCGCCACCTTGCTCCAGGTCGCCTTGGTCAGGCTGCCCATGGTCCAGAAGACCACCGCCGAGAGCGCCTGTTCCGAGGCGAAATATTGCAGCAGTGCCAGCGCCGCGTTGAAGCTGAAGACCAGCGCGATGCCCAGCAGGACGATGGTCTCCACCGTCACGCCGCGCAGGGTGCTGAGGCCGAAGATCAGGAGCGATGCCGCCATGGCCATGGCGAAGGCGTTGACCGGCACCATCAGCGCGACCGCCGCCGGAAACAGCGCCACGCCCAGCACCATGGCAAGCGCCGCGCCGAAACTCGCCGCCGCCGACAGGCCCAGGGTGAAGGGGCTGGCGAGCGGGTTGGCGAGGATCGTCTGCATCTGCGCGCCGGCCAGCGACAGGCTGGCCCCGACCGTCACCGCGAGCAGCGCCATCGGCATGCGGATGTCCCAGATCACCACGCGGGTCTGCAGATCGGCGGAGCCCGGCGCCAGGATCGTGCGCAGCACCTCCGGCAACGGGTAGCGCGCCGGGCCGAGCGAGACATCCACGGCCAGGGACAGCACCAGCAGCGCGCCGAGCCCGGCGAGGATCGCGATCCGGCGCGCGACGAGACCGCGATAGCTGATTGCGTGGGCGGAGGCGTTCGTCGAGAGGCTGGCCATCAGAGCTCCGGAAGCAGGGAGCGGCCGGCGGGCCGCCCCGTCAGGTCAGTGCGCGGGCGCATCCAGCGACACCCAGTAGCCGGGGCGGTACTCCACCGGCAGGAAGCGGTCGTGAAGCTCGGCCAGCGTCGCCTCGGGGTCGAGATCGGCGAACAGATCCGGGTGCAGCCAGGTCGCCAGCCGCTGCACGGCGACGAAGCTGTAGGGACTGTTGTAGAACTGGTGCCAGATGGCGTGCACCTGCCCGGTCTCCACCGCCGCCACGCCGGTGAAGGCGGGCCGCTCGGTCAGGGCCGCGAGCTTGCGGCGCGCCTCGGCCTCGTCGGCGCCGGGGCCGACACCGATCCATGCGCCGCCCGGCACATAGGCCTCCCAGTTGCCGCCGGTGACGACGATCTGGTCGGGGTCGCTGGCGATGATCTGCTCGGGGTTCACCGTGCCGAAGGTGCCGGGGATGAAGGGCGCGGCCATGTTCTCGCCCCCGGCCAGTTCGACGAAGGTGCCGAAATTGCCGTTGCCGAAGGACATGCAGCAATCCTCGGAATAGCCGCCGGCGCGCTCCACGAAGACCAGCGGCCGGTCGAGGTCGGTCTGGGCGGCGATCACCTCGGTCACCCGGTCGATCTGCGCCTCGTAGAACGCGATGAACTCGGCGGCGCGCTCTTCCTCGCCGAAAAGCTGGCCGATGATCTCCATCGACTTGGCGGTATGCTCGAACGGCTTCTCGCGGAAATCGACATAGAGGATCGGGATGCCGACCTTGGCGAGCTTGTCCTCGTACCCCGCCTCGTCGGTGGCCGCCTTGGCCTCGAGGTTCAGGATCATCACGTCGGGGTCGAGCGCGACCGCCTGTTCGATGTCGAAGGTGCCATCCTTGAAGCCGCCGAAGGTCGGGATCTCGGCCAGGTCCGGGAACTTGTCGGCATAGAGCGCATAGCTTTCGGGCGCCGCCTGGAGCAGGTCGTCGCGCCAGCCGACGACGCGGCGGAACGGGTTCTCGCCGTCCAGAACGGCGGCGAAGAAGATCTGCCGCCCCTCCCCCAGGATCACCCGGTCCGCCGGGCCGTCCAGCGTGACCTCGCGCCCGGTGATGTCGGTCAGCGTGAGGGGGTCGGCCAGCAGCGGCGTGGCCGGAAGGCAGGCCAGCGCTGCCGCGCTCAGCATCAGTCTCGGGATCATGTTCGAGTCCTCGGTTCCGGGGTTTGACCCCGGCATCATATTTCCGATAGTTCCAGTCAAGATATAAATTGACTGAATTTGTCGGTTAAGCGACAGGAGGCGAACACCCACGCGAGGACGAAGATGGACGCCCTGCCTCCGAGCAACCGCGACATTCGGGACGACATTCGCGAATATTGGTCCGACCGGGCCGCCACATTCGACGCCGATCCCGGCCACAAGATCGCCGAGGGCCGCGAAATGGCGGCCTGGGAGGCGTTGTTTCACAAGCATCTGGGCGCGGCCGAGGGGCGCAGGCTGCTGGACCTTGCCTCGGGCACCGGGGAAATCGCGCGGCTCTGCCAGCGGATGGGCTTCGACGTCACGGGTCTCGACTGGGCCGAACCGATGCTGGAACGGGCGCGGGCGAAACTGCCCGGCACGACCTTCCTGCAGGCCGATGCCGAACGCACCACGCTTCCGGCAGGCAGCATGGACGTCATCGTCACGCGGCATCTGGTCTGGACCCTGGTCGACCCGGCAGCGGCCTTTGCCGAATGGCACAGGGTGCTGGCGCCGGGGGGCCGGGTGCTGCTGGTGGACGGCGATTTCGTCAGCACGAGCTGGCTCGCGCGGCTCCTTCTCCGTCCGCAAGGGCGTGAGCGGGCCGCTACCGCGCGGCATCGTCGCATTCTCCGGCAGGTGCATTTCTCTCGCGGCGCCCGGGCCCGGGAGGTGGCGGCCCTGCTGGCCGAGGCGGGCCTGGCCGAGATCCGCATCGACACGCGGCTCGGCCCGATCCACAGGGCCCAGTTCCAGGCCATGGGCTGGCGCAAGTCCCTGCTGCGGGCGTCCGAACACCGCTATGCCATCAGCGCGAAGAAACCCGATCTGCCGTGACCCATGGCGGTTTGCGCTCCGCGCCGTGCCGCGCGACGGCATGGCGCAAAGCCACGCCCCGGTGACAATCGTCGCATACCCGGCCCCGGCGGGCGGTCTCGATCCGATCGACATGGATCGCGGGCGATTGCCCGGCACGGGTCCGCCGGCGGCTGGCCGGAGACCGCGCTCCGGCCGGCCGCCTCCTTCGATCTGCCGGCCCCCGGGGTCGCTAGACCTCGATCTGTGCGATCATCCTCTCGAGACGTTCCATCGCGCGCACGCCGTCCTCGATATCGGGCACTGCGCGCGGCTCTCCCCGGAGCATGGCGGACACGTCGGCCAGGAGCGCGGCGTAGCCCTTGTGATCCTCGTTCGCAGCGGCGGTGAAGTTCGGCCGCCAGCTCAGCGTGTCGCAGGCCGGATCGAGCCGCGCGCCGGGATCCTCGGCCTTGAAGGGCGGGTCGCGATAGAACGCCACGTCGATGATGTTGTCGACATGCAGCCGGGTGTGGTCGCCCATGATGCGCAGCTCCTCCATCGGCGTGCCGCGCGACTGCACGGTGCCCATGACGACGTTGCCGATGACCCCGCCCGCCGTGGTGAAGTTCAGGTTCAACAGCAGTTTTCCGGCCGCGGGAGAAGTGGCGCGCACCTGCATGTCGCCGAAATCCTCGCCGGCGAACCACGGGATCAGGTCCATGTAATGCACGCAATGGTGCAGGTAGAAGCCGGTATAGTCGGGTTCGCCTTCGAAATAGGTGGGCGCGGTCATGTAGGCGCCGGTGATCCCCAGCACCTCGCCGAAGGTGCCGCCTGTCAGGGTGTTCATGGCGATGCGGTTGCCGGTGGAATAGCGCTTCATGAAGCCCACCATCACCGGCTTGCCGGCGCGGCGCGCGGCCTCGGCGACCTCGCGGGCGCCGGCGGCATCGGCGGCGGGGGGCTTCTCCATGAAGACCGGCAGCCCGGCCTCGAGCGCCGCGATGGCGGCGGCGCGGTGCAGGTCCGGGCCGACCGCCATGCCGACGGCGTCGAGGCCCCCGGCCGCGATCATCTCGCGAAAGTCGGTGTGGCAGGCGGTGACGCCGTATTCCGCGGCGGTGCGCGCCAGCGCCGCGCCGTCGCGGTCGCAGAGCGCCGCGATGCGGATGTCGTTGCGGCCGAGCTGCGGCAGCAGCATCTGGCGTGCGTGGCGGCCGCAGCCGATCCATCCCATCCGGATCATTGATCGACCTCCGCCAGCGCAAGAGCGTTGCGCACGACCCCGAGACCGGCGCGCAGCTTGGCGCTCTCGTCCTCGTGCGGCGCCCGCCAATGCGCGATGGGCAGGGCGACGCGGTCGTCGTCGCGGCGGAACGGCTCGAGCGAGATCGGCCCGGCATAGCCCGCCTGGGCGAGCGCGCGCATCACCGCGGGCCAGTCGATATGGCCGGTGCCGGGATGGCCACGGTGGTTCTCGTTGGCCTGGAAATGCGCGATGCGCGGGCCGGCCATGCGGATCGCATCGGGGATCGAGCGCTCCTCCATGTTCATGTGGAAGGTGTCGAGCATCAGCTTGAGGGCCGGGTTGTCGACCGCGTCCACCACCTCGCAGGCCTGCCGGGTGGTCGACAGGATGTCGGTCTCGAACCGGTTGAGCGCCTCGACCGCGAGGATGACGCCCGCCGCCTCGGCATGGGGCGCCACGGCGCGCAGGCCCTCGATGGTGCGGGCGGCTCGGGCGGCGATGTCGGCGTCGCTGCGCGGCACCGGCGGGCGGCCGGCAAAGACCATGGGCTCGCCATAGAGCGGCCCGCCGACGATGCCCGCGCCCATTTCGGCGGCGATGTCGACGCAGCGCCGCAGGTAGTCGAGGCCGCCCTGGCGCGCGGCTTCGTCCTCGGAGGCGATGGAGCGCTGCGGGTTCACCCGCGCGGCGAGCACCGTGAAGAGGCCGGCATCGGCGGCGGCGCGGCGCACCTCGGCCGGGCTCAGATCGTCGTCGGGCTCCGGCACGAGAAGCTCGACAAAGTCGAAGCCCAGGTCGCGCGCCTTGCCGAAATAGGGCAGGTGGGCGCGGGTGAAGGGGCGCGCGAACTGCATGGAGATGATGCCGATCGGGTTCTGCACGACAGGTCCTCTTGGGTTTGTCAGCCCTTCACCGCGCCCTGGGTCAGGCCGGAGATCAGGCGTTTCTGGACGAGAAGGAACAGCACGGTCGCGGGCAGGGCGCCGACGATGCCGCCGGCGGTCAGCAGGCCCCACTGCACCTCGTATTCGCCGATCAGCGTCTGCACGGCGACGGTGATCGGGCGCACCTCGCGGCCGCCCAGCGTCAGGGCGTAGAGGTATTCGTTCCACGACGTGATGAAGATGTAGATGCCGGTGGCGATGATCCCCGGCAGGCAGAGCGGCAGCACCACGCGGCGCAGCGCCTGCAGGCGGGTGCAGCCGTCGGTCATCGCCGCCTCGTCGAGCGAGCGCGGGATGCCGTTGATGTAGCTCACCATCATCCAGATCGAGAACGGGATGGCGATGGTGGAGTTCGCGATAATCAGCGCCGCATGCGTGTCGAGCAGTCCCAGCACGCGCATCAGCACGAAGAGCGGCAGGATCAGCAGCACCAGCGGGAACATGTTGATGAGCAGGAACTGCAGCATCAGGATGCGCTTGCCGCGGAAGTTGAAGCGGGAGAAGGAATAGGCCGCGGTCACGCTCAGCGACAGGCCGACGATCACCGTGCCGCCGGCGACGATGAAGCTGTCGAGCAAATTGTCGGCGAAGCCCACGGTGGCAAACAGCCGGGCGTAGTTCTCGAGCGTCGCGTTGAGCAGCGACGGGCCATGGGTGAAGAGCGTGGACTGGTCGCTGACCGAGGTCACGAACATCCACAGATAGGGGCCCAGGGTGAAGGTCAGGATGGCCAGCATCGGCAGATCCACGGTCAGCACGCGGCGCAGGGTGGAGGGGGGACGAAGCGCCATCAGGACACCGCCTTTCCGGTGCGCCGCAGGTAGAAGACGACCACCCCCATCAGGAGCAGCGTGAACAGCACCGCGATGGCCGAGCCGTAGCCGAAATCGAGGTTCGTCCGTGCCTTGATGAAGGCGTAGAGCGGCAGCGTGTGGGTGGCGTAGCCCGGCCCGCCGCCGGTCATCACGAAGATCACGTCGAAGCTGTTGGCGACCCAGATCAGGCGCAGCAGCACGGCGGTCATCATCACGCCGGCGATGCCCGGCAGGGTGATGTGCCAGAACTGCCGCCAGGCGCTGGCGCCGTCGATGGCGGCGGCCTCGTAATAGCTCTGCGGGATCGCCTGCAGCCCGGCGAGGATCATCACCGCGAAGAACGGAAAGCCCTGCCAGGTCAGCGTCAGGATGATCGAGGCGAGCGCGTAATCGGGATCGGCCAGCCAGGGGATCGATTGCTGGATCAGCCCCATGCGCAGCAGGAACTCGTTCGCGACGCCGTAATTGCTGTCGTAGATCCACGTCCACATCAGCGCGATGACCACCGAGGGCAGGGCCCAGGGGATGATGATCAGCGCGCGGGCCAGCGGCCGCCAGGGGAATTGCTGGTTCAGGAGCAGCGCGGTGACAAGGCCCAGCAGAAGCTGCGCCGGGATCGTCGTGCCCATCCAGATGATCGTGTTGCGCAGCGAGATCCAGAAAACCTCGTCGCCGAGCGCGGTGCGGAAGTTCTCCAGCCCCACCCAGTCGAAATCGTTGGGGCGGAAGAGCACGTAATCATGCAGGCTCATCCAGGCGGTCTGCACCATCGGGAAGAACACGATGGCCAGCGTCACCAGCACCGCGGGCGACAGCATCGCATAGGGCAGAACGCGGCGCCCCAGCGCGGCGCGGCGGCCATGGCGGTCAGGAGGGTAGAGATCGGTCACGGTCGCATCCGTCATGGCACGCGGCTTTCGGCTGTCGAAAGGAAGGGGCGCGGTCCGGGCGCCCGCGGGGACGCCCGGACGCAAAGCGTCACTCGGCGAAGAGCTCGGCGATCGCCTCGTTCATCGCGGCCGCCTCGATGTCGCCGGTCAGAACGCGCTGCATCTGCGTCGGCCAGACGGTGTTGACGAAGTCGGCCGTGGCGTTGCTCGAGGGCAGCATCTCGGCGAAGGGCAGGCTGTCGACCGTCGCCTGCACGAAGCGTTGCGGGTGCAGCGACCAGCTCTCGCTGTCGGCCTTGACCACCGGCAGCTGGCCGGTCGCCTCGTTGAACATCGTGTTGTTGCCTTCGGAGGACAGGAAGGAGATCCACTTCCACGCGGCCTCGGGATCCTCGGCATCGGCCATGATAGCGGTGCTTTCGTCGCCGAAGGCCGTCCAGCGGCCGCCATTGCATTCCGGCACCGGCGCGGCGGCGACATCCTCGCCAAGCGCCTCGACCATGCCGTTGGCCGATCCGATGTGGTGGATGGTCATCGCGGTCTTGCCGGCCTTGAAGGCGCCGATGATCTCCTGGAAGCCGTCATTCGGCGCGGAGGGCGGGAACACCCCGTCCTCGCGGAACAGGTCGGCCACGAACTGCGTGCCGGCGACGCCCGCCTCGGAGGTCAGGCCGTCGGTCAGGCTGACGCCCTCGCCGCCCAGGGTGAAGCTCGCCCAGTGGTCGTGACCGCCCTGCGCGCCGCGGAAGCCGAAACCGTAGGTGTCGGTCTGGCCGTCGCCGTCGGTGTCGCGGGTCAGCGCCCGGGCGACCTCGCGGAATTCCTCGCAGGTCGTCGGCACTTCGAGGCCCAGCTCCTCGAACATCGACGGGCGGTAGTAGAGGTAGAGCACGACGTATTGCACCGGCAGGTAGTACTGCGCGCCGTCCGGCCCGGCGGTCAGGGTCAGCAGGTTGTCTTGCAGCGCCTGGCGGCCGTCCCAGCCGGCCAGCCACTCGTCGATCGGCTGCAGCGCGCCCATCTCCACCAGCCGCGGCTGCGCGAACATCTTGACCATCGCCGCATCGGGGGCGTTGCCGCCGATCACCGCCGTGTAGAGCTGGTCGTAATAGCTGTTCCAGGGGATGTTCTCGGCCTCGACGGTGATGCCGGGATTCTGCTCCTCGAAGGCCGCGACAAGCTCGTCCATCGGGTTGTCGGCATTGTCGAAGTGATACCAGAAGCGCACCGTGCTGTCCGCCGCGGCGGCGCCCGCCGTCAGTGCCAGCGCCGCGGCCATCGCGGTCATCGTCTTCAGTCTCATGGTCTTCCTCCCAGTTGCGCCGCCCCTCCTCGGGCGGCGGTCGACGTGATGTCGCGGAACGCGGCGCCGGCGCGGGCGAAGGCGTCGCGCGCCTCCGGCAGGGCGGCGCCCATCTGCATGAAGCCGTGCACGACGCCCGCGATCCGGTCGCAGCGGTCGGCGCGTCCTAGTGCGGTCAGGCGTGCGGCGAGCCGCTCGGTATCCGACATGAGGGGGTCGAGCCCGGCGGCGTTCAGATAGAGCGGTGGCAGCGCGGCGAGCGCCGCGTCGCTGGCCGCCAGCGGCGCCACGAAAGGGTCGTCGCGGCGGCTGACGGGCGCGTACCAGTCCCAGTAGCGCATCATCTTGGCGCGGGTCAGGCCGGGCCCGTTCTCGCGGGTGCGGTAGCTCTCGGTGTCGAAATCGGCGCCGTAGACGCCGTAGAAGAGCAGCAGCGCGGCGGGTAGCGCCGCCTCCGCCGCAATCAGGCGCAGCGCCAAGGCCAGCGCGAGGTTGGCGCCGGCGCTGTCGCCGGCAAGGCTCCAGCGACGCTCCGGGTCGCAGGCGTCCCAGACGCGCGCCAGATCGTCGAGGCCGGCGGGGTAGGGGTGTTCGGGCGCCAGCCGGTAGTCGACCGTCAGCACCGGGCAGCCGCAGGCGTTGGCAAGACGCCGTGCCGCGCCCTCATGCGTCGCGGCCGAGCAGAAGGCCCAGCCGCCGCCATGGGCGTGCAGGATCGCCTCGGTGCCGGTGTCGTTCTCCGGCACGATCCAGCGGCCGGGCAGGCCCGCATGCATCACCGTGCGGGCGGTGCGCACCGCGGGCAGATCCGCGTTCCAGCGCAGGTTCGTGAGGTCCGCCAGCGCGCGGCCGTGCTGCGGCGCGAGCGTCGTCGGATCGGCGAGGCCCGCATCCTCGGCCCCGAGCCGGTCGAGCACCGCCTGCATGGTGGGCGAAGGGCCGGTCATGCCTCGGCGCCGGGGCTGCCGGTCAGGTCGGGGCCGAAATCCACGATGGTCGCGATGTGATGCGCCAGGAGGTCGTGCAGGCGTGCGCGGTCGCGCGCCTCCAGCGCTTCGATGATCGGCAGGTGCCGCTCGGCGGTTTCGGCCAGCGCGCGGTTGGGCTGCGAATTCAGGATCTTGAAACGGTGCGCGTGGATCAGGCAGCGGGTCAGGATCGGCGTGACCAGCGGCAGGTCCGCGGCCTCGAAGAGGCGCGTGTGAAAGGCCCGGTCGCGCACCGAGAGGCCGTATTCGTCACCGTCCCGCGCGGCGTTGCGCATGGCGTCGAGCAGCGCCCGCAGATCGGCCACGAGGCGTGCATCGGCGCGGGCGACGACGCGGTCCAGATGGGCGCATTCGACCTCGCGCCGGAGGCTCAGCAGCGCGCGGGCATCGTCTGCGGCGCAGGGGGCGACGCGGGTGCCGCGGTTGGGCTGGCGCTTCACGAGGCCCTCCTCGTTCAGCTGCATCAGCGCTTCCCGCACGGTGCCCTGGCTGCAATCGAAGCGCTGCGCGAGGTCCAGCTCGGTCAGAATCTGCTCCGGCGCGAGGATGCCCAGCACGATCTCCTTCTGCAGCGCCACGAACAGCGCATGGCTGCGGCGGGTCGACTGCCGCGGCACGAGATCCGTCACCGTGTCCTGACTGAAGCTTTCCACCGCCATGTATCCGTCCGGCCTTTCCCGCTCTGCCCAGTGCGGGCTTGCGTCTCATTATCGATATTGATAACGTCATCATTATCGATAACGCAACCCCAAATTTTGCGGGGCCCTGCGCGAGGAGGACAAGATGGCCGATATCCGTCTGAACGGGTTGGTGAAGAACTACGGCGCGGTGCGCGCCATCCACGGTGTCGACCTGACCATGAACGACGGCGAGTTCGTCGCCTTCGTCGGGCCGTCGGGCTGCGGCAAGTCGACGATGCTGCGGATGATCGCGGGGCTCGAGGAGATCTCGGGTGGCGAGCTGCGCATCGGCGGCCGCCTCGTGAACGATGTGGAGCCCAAGGGCCGCGACGTGGCGATGGTGTTCCAGGACTATGCGCTCTACCCGCACATGACGGTGCGCGAGAATATCGGCTTCGGCCTGAAGATGCGCGGGCAGAAGCCGGCGCAGATCGCCCCGCGGGTGGAGCAGGCAGCCGAGATCCTGCAGATCGGCGATTACCTCGACCGCAAGCCGGGCCAGCTCTCGGGCGGCCAGCGCCAGCGCGTCGCCATGGGCCGCGCCATCGTGCGCGAACCTTCGGTCTTTCTCTTCGACGAGCCGCTGTCCAACCTCGACGCCAAGCTGCGAGTGGAGATGCGCACGCAGATCAAGCGCCTGCACGCCATGCTGAAGACCACCATGGTCTACGTCACGCATGACCAGACCGAGGCAATGACGCTGGCCGACCGCGTGGTGGTGCTGCGCGCCGGCCGGATCGTCCAGGAGGGGCCGCCGATGGAGCTCTATACCCGGCCGAACTGCCGCTTCGTCGGCGAATTCATCGGCTCGCCGCAGATGAACGTGTTTTCCGGCGCGGTGGACCGCTCCTCGGGGGCGCCGAAGCTCCGCATGGGCAGCGTAACGCTGGATCTGGGCGAGGTGCCGGCGCGCGACGGCGCGAAGATCGACGTGGGCATCCGGCCCGAGCACTTGACCTGGGCCGACCCCGCCGCCGCCAACCTCACGCCGACCGTCGAGGTCTTCGAGCCCCTGGGCTCGGACACGATGGCGATCTGCCGGCTCGACGGCTGCGAGCTGACCGCGCGGCTGTCGCCGGACGTCGCGCTCCGCCGCGAGCAGCGCATCGGGCTGGGCTACGACCCGGCGCGCCTGCACTATTTCGACGGTGAGACCGGCGCCCGGCTCGACGCGGCCTGATCGCCTCCAGCCTGCCTCCGTTCGACCGAATCCGACCGCCCGGACCGCACTCGCGTCCGGGCGTTTTCCTGCAGTGCCGGGGGGCTGAGGCGGCAAGGCACCGCAGCGGCAGGATTCTTTCCCACTCCTTCCACCTTGCATCCTCCCGAACGCTGTGGTCCTATGGTCCAACCACAGGGGAGGCGTACGTCATGGTCGGACGCAGCGCAGTCGAGGACATCCGCGAAACGCTTCGCCGCGAGATCCTCGAAAAGTATTCGGCCGGGGATCTGCTGCCGACCGAGCGCGATCTTGCCGAGCGCTTCGACGTCTCGCGCAACACGATCCGCGAGACGATCATCCACCTCGAAGCCTTCGACCTGGTGCGCAAGACCAAACGCGGCCCGATGGTCACGCGGCCGGATTTCGGCACGATGTTCCGCGGGTTCACCCAGTTCTTCGGCACCTCCGCCGAGACCTTCACCGACGTGCTGAACTTCCGCCGGATCAACGAGACCGGCGCGGCGCCGCTGATGGCGGCCTACGTGACCGAGGCCGATCTGGCCGAGATGGAGGCCGCCAATGTCGGGATGCGCGAGGCGCTGACCACCGCCGACGCGGCCGGGCAGGACTTCCGCTTTCACCTCGCGCTGGTGGATGCCGCGCACAACGAGGTGCTGAGCCGCATGTACCGCGTGATGGCCGAGCCGATGCGCTTCTATCTCGAGGTCGGCAAGTCCCGGCGCCCGGCGACCGACGTGGCCTTCGACCAGCATGCCCGCATCATCGCGGCGCTGCGCGCGGGTGAGGCGGAGATGCTGTCGCGCGCCCTCGCAGAGCATTTCCAGCATTCGAGCGACACGCTCGCCGAATGGCTGGCCGACCGCGCCAAGGACGGCGCGACACCGACCCCCTGGCCGTCGCGGGACGCGGCTGCCGGAGACTGACTTATCCAAACGGGAGGATCCCAATGACCCTTGCCAAGCTCATGGCAGGCACCGCCGCGCTCACCCTCTGCGCCGGCACCGCGCTGGCCGAGACGACCATTCGCGTGGCCTACGAGAACAACCCCGGCGAACCCGCCGACCTGGTGATGAACCGCTGGGCCGAACTGGTCGACGAGGCCTCGAACGGCGAGGTGCAGCTCGAACTCTACCCCTCCTCGCAGCTCGGCTCCAAGCAGGACGTGATCGAACAGGCGATGGCCGGCCTGAACGTCGTCACCATCGCAGATGTCGGCTTCCTCACCGATTACGAGCCGGATCTCGGCATCCTGTTCGGGCCCTACCTCGCCGAAGACCCGGAATCGCTCTTCGAGATCTACCAGTCCGACTGGTTCCAGGAGAAGAACGAGTCGCTGCAGGCGCAGGGCATCCACATCGTCATCGACAACTACCTCTACGGCACGCGCCAGCTGCTCACCACGGAGCCGGTGCGCACGCCCGAGGATCTGGAAGGCCTGAAGATCCGCACCCCGAACAACGAGATGCAGATCAAGGCGATCGAGGCCATGGGCGGCACCGCCACGCCGATGCCGCTGGGCGAGGTCTACCCGGCGCTGACCCAGGGCGTGATCGACGGAGTCGAGAACCCGCTTCCGGTGCTCTACGGGCAGAAGCTGCACGAGCAGGCCAAGTACCTGACGATGATCGACTACCTGGTGAACACCTCGCTGTGGCTCGGCGGCCAGGCCTATTTCGACACGCTGCCGCCCGAGACCGTCGAGATGCTGCACGAGACCGGCCGCGAGGCGGGTCTCTACAGCCAGGAGCTGGCACAGGACTCGAACGACCAGATCCTTGCCGACATGGAAGCGGCGGGCGTCGAGATCATCCGCCCCGACCTGGCCCCGTTCCGCGACGCCGCACAGGCGGTCTACGGCGAGTTCCCGGAATGGTCCGACGGCCTCTACGAGCGCATCCAGGGCCTGATCGATGCGCAGGGGTCCTGAGCCGCGCTCCCCGGTCCGCGCATGCCCGACCGGGCGGCGCGCGGCCTTGTGAACCAACCGGGAGGCGGCGCCACGGCGCCGCTTCCGCCTCTGCCGGAGATTTCCAGACATGAGCTATCTCTTCCGGGGCGTATCCGGGGCCGCCGGCCTCCTGGTGCTCGTCCTCGTGGGCGTGACCGCGGTCTCGGTGGTGGCCCGCTACGTCTTTTCCGCGCCGTTCCAGTGGACCGAGGAATTCTCGGGGCTCCTGATGATCTGGATCGTCTTTCTGGGCGCCATCGGCTGCGAGTGGCGCAACGAGCACCTCACGATCGATGTGGTCACCTCGATCCTGCCCGGCAGCGCGCAACGCCGGATCGCGCTTGCCGTGGGCCTCCTCTCGCTCGGCCTCCTGGCCGCCATGGCCTGGCTCGGTTGGGACCTCGCGCAATCGGCCGTCACGAAGCGGACGCGCCTCCTGGGCATCTCCTGGTTCTGGATCGACCTCGCGGTGGTTGTGGGGGCCGCAGGCATCTTCATCGTGCTGGGCCGCAGGCTGGCGCAGGCGGTCACCGGGCGCCTGCGGATCGAGGACGACCCCGGCGCCGAACTGGCCTTCGTGCCATCGACGCCCGACCGGAAAGGGCCCGCGGCGTGACCTGGACCATTGTCATTCTGCTGATGTTCGCGCTCTTCGCGCTGAACATGCGCATCTACCTCGCGATGTTCGCGGCGGTGCTGGCCTATTTCGTGTTCTTCGCGGGCATTCCCCTGCAGATCGGCGTCCAGCGCCTGATCGCGCCGACGCAGAACACCTCGCTCCTGGCGATCCCGTTCTTCGTCCTGCTGGGCTCGCTGCTCGGCGCCACCGGCATCGCCTCGCGGCTCCTGGCGGTGGCGGATCTGCTGGTCGGCCGCCTGCGCGGCGGGCTGGGGCACACCAATGTCATGCTCTCGACCCTGATGGGGGGCCTCTCGGCCTCGAACCTCGCCGACGCGGCGATGATGTGCCGGATGGTCGTGCCGGACATGGAACGCGCGGGCTACCGCCTCGGCCAGGCCTCCGCGATCACCGCCGCCTCGTCGCTGATCACGCCGATCCTGCCGCCGGGCATCGCGCTCATCATCTACGGGCTGGTGGCCGACGTCTCGATCGGGTCGATGTTCATCGCCGGGATCCTGCCGGGGCTGCTCTGCGCCGCGCTGCTCTTCGCCGCCGTCTATGTCGTCGCCCGTCGCGAGAACCACGCGCCCTCGCGCGAGACCGCGCCCACCGCGAGGGACACCGGCATCACCATCCTCGCCGCCTGGCCCGCGATCCTGCTCATCGCGGTGATCATCGGCGGCATCCGCTTCGGCGTCTTCACCCCGTCCGAGGCGGGCGCCGTGGCGGCGGTCCTGACGATGGCGATCGGTCTCTTCGTCTATCGCGAGATGACCCTGCGCGATCTCACCGACGCCTTCGGGCAGACGGCGCGCCAGACCGCCGCGGTGCTGCTCGTCATCATGATGTCGTCGGCGCTGGCCTGGATCTTCTCGCTGGAGCGGGCGGGCGTGGCGCTGGCCGAATGGATCACGGTCCTGACGCAGAACCCGTGGCTGTTCCTGGTGGCGGTCAACGTCGTGTTGCTGATCCTCGGCATGTTCATCGAGGGCAACGCCCTTCTCATCATCCTGGTGCCGCTGCTGAAGCCGGTGGTCACGGACCTCGGCATCGACCCGGTTCATTTCGGCATCGTGATGATCCTCAACCTTGCCGTCGGCACGCTGACGCCCCCGGTGGGGACGGTCATGCTGCTGGTGTGCAACCTCACGAAATGTTCGGTGGGCGACTTCGTCCGGGACGGATGGCCCTTCATGGCGGCGCTGCTTCTGGCGCTTATGGCCGTGACCTTCGTGCCCGCCCTGTCGCTCGCCCTCGTCTGAAGAAAGGACCCCCATGGCCGAGACATCCAACGAGATGCGCGCCCTGGTCTGCGTCGAACCCGACCGCATCGAGATCCGCCGCACGCCGCGGCCCGAGGACCGGCCGGGACATATCCGGCTGAGGGTCGAGGCCATCGGCATCTGCGGCACCGACTATCACATCTACAAGGGCCAGCAGCCCTACCTGTCCTATCCGCGCACCATGGGCCACGAACTCGCGGCCCGCGCCATGGCCGACAGCAGCGACGGGCGCATCGCGCGTGGCGACCTCGTGGTGGTCAATCCCTACATGACCTGCGGCACCTGCCATGCCTGCGAAATCGGCAAGCCCAATTGCTGCGAGAATATCGGTGTGCTGGGCGTGCATCGCGACGGCGGCATGTGCGAGGAGATCGTGATCCCCGAGGCCAACGCCTATCCCGCCCCCGACCTCGAGCCGCGCGCCGCGGCGATGGTCGAGTTCCTCGCCATCGGCGCGCACGGCGTGCGCCGGGCGCGGTTGGCGGCAGGGTCGAGCGCGCTGATCGTCGGCGCCGGACCGATCGGCGCGGGCGCCGCGCTCTTCGCGCAGATCGCGGGGGCCCGGGTCACCGTGCGCGACACCTCCGCCGAGCGGCTGAAGCTGGTGCAGGCCATCCTGCCGGACGCCACCTGCGAAACGGTGGAGCAGGCCGGCGCGGCGAGCTTCGACACGGTCTTCGACGCCACCGGCAATATCGGCGCGATGAACGCCGGGCTGCGATACGTGGCGCATGGCGGATCCTACGTGCTATTGTCGGTGGTCAAGGGCGACCTCAGCTTCGCCGACCCCGAGTTCCACAAACGCGAGACCACGCTGATCGCCAGCCGCAACGCGCTCAAGGCCGATTTCGAACACGTGGTGGCCTGCATGGCCCGGGGCCTCGTGCCCATCGACGCCTTCGCAACCCACCGCACGACCTTGGAGAACGCGGTCACCGACCTGCCCAGATGGTCCGAGGATCGCGGCTCCGTGGTGAAGGCGCTGATCCATGTCTGAGACCACCCCGATCCTGCAATTCGGCACCTCGCGTTTCTTGCAGGCGCATGCCGACCTGTTCTTCCACGAAGGCACGCCGCCGCGCGCGGTGACGGTCGTGCAATCCTCGGGCGATGCCGGCCGGGCGCGCCGTCTCGCGCATCTGGCCGCCGGGTATCCCGTCCGCATCCGCGGTGTCGCCGAGGGCCGGACCATCGACGAGGCGCGCCACGTCACCTCGGTGCGGCGCACCCTCTCGACCGCGACGGACCACGCCGAGATCGCGCGCGTGATGATCGAGGAGGCGGAGGCCGTGGTGTCGAATACCGGGGACCGCGGCTTCGAACCGGCGCCGGCGGATGACGGCCCGGTCTTCGACCAGGCGATGAGCTACCCGGCGAAGCTCTATCACCTGCTGGCCGCGCGCCACGCCGCCGGGGGCAGGCCGCTGGACATCTTTCCGCTGGAACTGATCAACGGCAACGGCGACGTGCTGAAGGCCCGGGTGCGGGAGATCGCCGCCAGGCAGGCGGCGTCCGACGACCTGACCGGCTGGCTAGAACGCTGCCGCTGGGTGAATTCGCTGGTCGACCGCATCGTGTCCGAACCGATCGAGCCCGCCGGCGCGGTGGCCGAGCCCTACGCGCTCTGGGCCATCGCGGCGCAGCCCGGGCTGTCGGCGCCGACCGATCACGTGTCGGTGGTGATGGTCGACGACCTCGAGGAGATCGAGCGGCTGAAGCTGCACATCCTGAATCTCGGCCACACGGCGCTGGTGCATCTCTGGCAGGTGCAGGGCGGCCATGATGGTCTTTGCGTGGACGAGGCGCTGGCCGGTGAGCTGGGGAGCGATCTCTGCGCCATTCTGGAGAACGAGGTGATGCCGGGCTTCGCGCTGCGGGGCATGGCCGACGCGGCGCGGTCCTACCGCGACACCACGCTCGACCGGTTCCGCAACCCGTTCCTGCATCACCGCCTGTCGGACATCGCGCACAACCATGCGCAGAAGGTCGAGCGCCGGATCGGTGCCTTCCTGGACTGGGTGCGGCAGCAGCACCCGGACTTCGCGGCGCCGCGCCTCGACGCCATCGCGGGCCGGACGGGAGCGGTATCATGAGCCAGGGCGTGATGATCCTGTCGGACAGCGACACCGTCGCCGTCGCGCTCAGCGACTGGCCCGCCGGCGAGACCCGCGCCGGCATCACCGCCCGCGAGGAGGTCAAGCGCGGCCACAAGGTGGCCCGGGTGGCCATGCCCGCCGGCGCGCCGGTCGTGAAATACGGCCAGATGATGGGCGTGGCCTCCGCGGACATCGCCGCCGGCGCGTTCGTGCATACGCACAATTGCGCCATGCCGGCCGATCACGCCGAGATGTCCGCGCCGCAAGGCGCGCTGCCCGACGCGCCGGAGCGCACCAGTTTCGAGGGCTATTTGCGCCCGGACGGGCGGGTGGGGACGCGCAACTACATCGGCATCATCGCCTCGGTGAACTGCTCCACCACGGTCTGCGCCGCCATCGCGGCCGAGGCCAACCGCACCCTCTTGCCGGAGTTTCCCGGCATCGACGGCTTCGCGCCCGTCGTGCACGGGCAGGGCTGCGGCATGGCGCATCAGGGGCCGGGCTACGATGCGCTGATCCGGGTTCTGAAGGGCTACCGCGACCATCCGAATTTCGGCGGCGTGCTGATTGTCGGGCTGGGCTGCGAGGTGAACCAGATCACGCTCTACCAGCCGTCGGACTGGACGCGCGAACGCTTCCACGCCTTCAACATGCAGGATGTCGGCGGATCGCGCTCGGCGGTGCGGCGCGCGCTGGAGCTTCTGCGCCCCATCGCGGCCGCCGCGAACGCCGACCGGCGCAGCACCCAGCCGGTCTCGAAGCTGGTTCTCGGCATGCAATGCGGCGGTTCCGACGGGTTCTCCGGGATCACCTGCAACCCGGCGCTCGGCCACGCCTCGGACCTTCTGGTGGCGGCGGGCGGCACCTCGATCCTCAGCGAGACGCCCGAGATCTACGGCGCCGAGCACCTGCTGATCGCCCGCGCGGACACCGAGGGCGGCGCGCGCATCAGGGGCATGATCGACTGGTGGCGCGACTATGCCGAGCGCAACGGCACCACGCTCGACAACAATCCGTCGCCCGGCAACAGGCGCGGCGGGCTGACCACGATCCTCGAGAAGTCGCTCGGCGCGGTGGCCAAGGGCGGACTGAGCCCGGTCGCCTCGGTCCACGCATACGGCGAGCGCATCGACGGGCCGGGCTTCACCTACATGGATTCGCCGGGCTACGACCCGGTCGTGGCCACCGGGCAGATCGCCTCGGGGGTGAACGCGCTGGTCTTCACCACCGGGCGCGGGTCCTGCGCGGGCTACAAGCCCACGCCATCGCTCAAGCTCGCCTCCAACAGCCAGGTCGCCCGCGCCCTGTCCGAGGACATCGACATCGATTGCGGGGTGATCCTCGACGGGGAGGTCTCCATCGCCGAAATGGGCCGGACGATCTACGACCGGGTGCTCGACATGGCGTCGGGCGACCAGCCCGGCTCCGAGGTGCTGGGTTACGGCGACAACGAGTTCGTGCCGTGGAAGATCGGGGCGACGCTGTAGCGCGATCGGCGGGTCGCGGACTTCGGCGGGGGTGGGGACGCGGCGGCGCCCCCGTCAAACCCGCGCTGACGGCGCGGGATGCACGACCCGACACAGGGGGATTGTCCCGTGCAACCTGTATCGGCAAGCGATGCGTGACGTGCGGGGCGCCCGGTGCGGCGCGGGCGCCCTCGGGTCAGGATCACGGCCCCCGACAGGCCGTAGAGCGCCAGCACCAGGACGCTTTCGAAGCCGATCTTGGCGAAGCCTTCCTTCGCTCGGCGCAGCATGCCCGGCAGCAGGATGCCGGGCCATGGCCAGCGCGATCAGCGCGCTGCCGCGCCGGGTGTCGTCGATCTCGGCATAGATCGCGCCGTCATGGACCAGGTCGGCCGCGTCGCGGAACATGACCTCGAATGCGTTTCCGCCGATCACGTCGCCCATGGCGAGGCTGACGAAATGCGCAGAGCGGCCAGGCGGACGGGCGGGCTTCGCCGCTCGACCCCGAGCGCCGGGTAGGCGGCGCCTCGGGTGTGCTGGGGACCTGCAACGTGGTGGCGGCGGGCCGCCCGCCGCGTGGGTAAGCTGTTCCGGGCCGGCTTGTCGCATCCCCTTCGGAGAAAAGCCTCCGCGGCTGCGACGCGGGGTCCGTGCCGGCCCCGCGCGGCGCGCCGGGCGGCTGGACCGGAGCATGGGCGACCTGGGCTCGCTCTGACGACGAGCGAGGGCGGCAGGCCCCCTGCCGACACCGCCCAGGGGAGCGCTACCGGTGCCCGCTCCATCCGCGGTCGTCGGTGAAGGCGCGCGCGTCCGAGATCTGCGTGACGGCGTAGTCGGTCGGCAAATCATCCAGCGCGGTGATCGGAGCGTCCGCCGCGATCATGACGATGTTGGCCCGGCCGGTCTCCCAGATCGGGCTCTGCACGGCGCGCACGTGGGGATAGAGCTCGGTCAGGATGGCATGGATGCCCCGCGCGAGGCGCCCGTCGGGCCGGTCCAGCAGGTTGACGTAGACCGGGCCGTCCACGATCTCGCGCAGCCGGGCATAGGTCTCCCTGGTCGCGAGATGCGCGGGCACCGAGCTCGACGAGAACGCATCCATCACGGCGGCGTCGAAGCGCAGATCCGTCTCGTTGATGAAGACCCGCCCGTCGGCGTGCAGGATGCCGAGCCGCCCGCTTTCCCCGCCCTGCGCGAGGTCGAAGCCGGTCTCGGCGATCATTGCCCCGGCCCGGGGCAGGTGGCGGCGCACGACCTCGGTGACCAGAGGGTCGATCTCGACCGCCACCGCGCGGGCCGCGGGACGGTCCTCCAGCAGCCTCGCCGGCAGGGTGTACCCGCCGCCGCCGATGAACAGCACCGAGGGCGCCGGCCCCAGATCGCGGTCCATGCGCTGCCAGAGCCATTGCGTGTAGCTCAGGACAAGCGCGTCGCCCGGGCCGGCTCCCGGTCGCTCGGCGGCCTGGGCCGTGCCGTCCGAGACCAGAAACACCGCGCGGCCCTGCCGGGTCACGTCGAGGCAGGACAGCCCGGATTCGTAACGGCAGATCGGCCCGGCCAGGAGCGATCCGCCGACGACGAAGGCGGCGGCCACGAGGGAACCGAGCCGCGTCGCGTCCCCCGCGCGCCCGGCCGCGGCCGCGCGCAGGACCGGCAGGCAGGCCAGCGTCACCGCGCCGCAGACGGTGAAGGTGGCGGCGGAGCCGATCAGCGGCAAGGTCACAAAGCCCGAAAGCACCGCCCCCGCGATCGCCCCCACCGATCCCGCGGCCAGCACCAGGCCCAGCGACGACCCCTCGCGCCCCGGCCGTGCCTCCACGGCCAGTTTCGCAAGCAGGGGAGACGGCAGCGTGACCAGCACCGAGGCCGGAAAGAACGCCACCACGACCGAGACCGCCATGCCCCAGGTGCCGCGCGCGCCGAGAGTGTAGACCGTGCCGAGCACGAGCGGCGACAGCGCCATCAGGACGGCGGTGGCGAGCAGCGCCTTCCGGACGGTCTGCATCGCCTCTGCCCGGTCCCGTTCCGCGATCAGCCCCCCGAGAGCGCTGCCCACCGAAAAACCGGCGAGGACGGCGGCAATGACCGTGGTCCAGGTCAGCAACGAGGTGCCGAAGAACGGCGCCAGCACCCGGCCCGCCGCGATCTCGTAGGTCAAGCCGACCGCCGAGAGGACGAGGATCAGCGCGATGATTGTCCAGAACCGCATGGGAACTCCCTGCACCCGCCGGAACGCAGCATTGGCCGCGTGGCATAGTCTTGGCGTGCCATGTGGGGCCGTGGCCGTCCAGGTCACGACGCGCGTCGGTGCCTCGCGTGTCTCCGACGTCATGCGGCGCGGTCCGATCGGCCGTGCGGCCTCATAAACGCGGCCGCGGGCATGCCGCCGCCTTTGGTCAGAGCCGGTCAGGATCATCGGGCGGGCAGGGCGGTTGTCCGACCTTTCGACACCGCCGGTCCGCTGGCCGGCGCGGCACGGCAGCGTTTTGCGGAGCGCGACCTCTGCCGCGCTGAACCCGCCCCGCCGAGAGCGTGTCGACGGACCCACGGGACCGGCAGCGCGTCTGCGCGGCTATCGGTTCTACAGGAGTTCTTCGCCCAGAACCTGTGCGGTTGCCACGTAGACCGGCTTGCCCTGGGCGTCGCGAACGGAGACCACGAAGCTCGCGCGTTGGCCGTCCGGCAACTCGTCCCGGAAGATCAAGACCAATTCCTGAACGGCGGCCCGTTTGGCCTCGTCCAGGGAGCCCAGATCCTGACCTTCGTGGTCACGCTCCAGCCCGGTGCCGTCATTGATGTCGAAATAGTAGCGCATCTTCAAACCCCTAAGGCCCTGACCCTTTTCCGAGATTCAGGTAGGTCCGGTCGAACTCCCCCAACTCCGCCAGGGCGTCGAAGTCGAGCAGGCGGATGTGACCTCCCTGCTGGGAAATCAGTTCGGCGCCCCGGAGACGCGACATCGTCCGCTGCACGTGGACCGGCGTGATGCCAAGGAGGTCGCCGAGAGTTTGCTGCGTGAAGGGCATCCAGTAGGAATGGTCTTCGGTCAGTCCGACGGTGTGCAGACGGACATAGATCTCGCAGAAAAGATGCGCGAGATTCTTCTCCGACGAGTGGCGGCCGATATTGACCAGCCATTCCCTCAGCACCGCCTCGTCCACGAGCGTCGCCCAGAGACAGGCGCGATTGATCGATGGATACTGGTCGAGCATCCTCAGCAATTCCGCCGTCGGAATGCTGGCGACCTCGCAATCCGTGAGCGCGCCGATCGAATGATCCATTTCGTCGAGGATCGCGACGTGCAGGTCGCAGAAGTCGCCGGGCAGGAGCAGGGCCACAATGGCGCGTCGCCCGTCCTCGACCAGCTTGTAGCGACAGGCCGTGCCGGACGCGACGAAGTGGACGTGACCCGTGCCCTCGCCTTCGGACACGATGTCATCGCCCGAGCGCACCCGCCGCGCGGCGCTGGTCACGGCTTCCGGCGCGCCGCGTCGTCGTCGGACAGCCTGGCGCCATGCCGCAGCTTGCGGATGAGTCGGGACGACTGCGTCATTCCAGGCCACCGGACGGCCAGCGGACCCGGACCGTGTGCCCGCCTTCGACGCCTTTCGCCTCCTCCACGGCGCCGCCAATGTTCCGGGCCAGCATGGAGATCAGCTGCCTGCCCTCGTGGGGCTTCCCATCGGCCATGACCTTTTCCGAAAGCCCCACTCCGTCGTCTCCCACCACAAGAACAGCATGGTCGGTCGCGTCTCGGGTCAACTCGATCCTGACGGTCCCGTTGCGCCCGTTTGGGAACGCGTGCTTGACGGCGTTGAGGATCAATTCCTGGGTGATCAACAGGATGTCCCGGGCGGTCTGGCTTTCGGTCCGGAAATCCGGGGAGACGTCGACGGCGATCTCGATATGGCCGTTGCAGAGACGCTGCCAGGTCCGGGCCATCTCCGTCAACTGCTCCTCCAAGCCGGTTCCACACCCCTCCCGGCTTGCGGTGTGGTTGAGGGTGTGAACGATCTCGATCGCTTCGCCGATATAGGTCAGGGCCTCGCGCGCCTCGGGCCCCTCCACCTTGCGGAGCTCCCGCTGCACGAGCGCCTTGAGGAGGGTGAGCGAGTTGGCGAAGCGGTGCTTCGCCTCTCGGAGGCGAAGGTCGGAGGTGTCGCGCGTGTCGCTGGCCAAGTGCTGTTTCCCAAGCAAGAACCGGAAGAACGGTGGTCGCGGGGTGCGATGGGGACCCTACTTGCCGCTGATGGCATCGCCCGGGCCGATGGCGCGACAACATAGGTTGTGCCCTTTGCCCCGACCCGCCGCCGAAGGTCCGCAGCGTCTGCCAAGTGCGCTCCTCGCGGCCGAAATTGCGCGATCAGCCCGGATCGGCGTCCGGGTGCCGGAGCGCAATCCTCCTCCCCAGCCCCGCGGCATCATCGACTGGCGCATCTCCCGATCAGGCTGACCAGATGCGGCTGCCGGGACGTGCCGGTCTTCGCGAAGATCGCGCGGATGTGGGAGCGCACGGTCTCGAGGCTGACGCCGAGGCCGGCCGCGATCTCGTGCGGCGCGAGGCCGGTCAGGAGGGCGTAGGCCGTGTCGGTTTCCCGCGGCGTCAGGCCGTAGAGCCGGGCGAATTCGGCAATGTCGCCCGCCGACCATCCCGTCGCCTCGACCAGCACGAGGCATTCCGGCCCGCGGAAGTAGCGCATGCCGTCCGCCCAGGGCCAGGTCATTACGGAAAGACGCAGGGGCGCCCCGGATGGATCGGCCGCGAGGATCGCGCGCGGCGCCGGACCTGCGGTGCGCTTGTGGGCCGATGCCAGGCAGTCGTCTATGTGCCTCGCGATGCGACCGTCCTTGAAATCCACCCGGCCGGTCGGTCCGACCGACATCACGCGGCCCAGCTCCAGTTGCCGTGTCGCCTCGCCGCTGGATGACCGGAGCCTACGGCGCGGGCCAAGAACCATCGTCCCGATATCCGAGCCCTGCGGTCCGGGAAGGCCGGTCGCCGCACTGCGCTGGTAGAATTCGAAGGCGCGCCGGAGGTCCGGCACGAGCGCGCGCAGGGTGCGCAATGCCGCACGCTCGGCCTCGGTTTCCTGAACGTCGCCGAGCACGCTCAGGAAGAAATGGCAGTCTTCCTTGCGCGTGAGCGTCACCCCGATCGCGCCCTCCAGATTGTTGGGGCGCAGGAAATCGTTATAGAACTCGGTCTTCACGAGCTCCCTTCGGTCGAACATGGCGCCATCGGGCACCGACAGTCCGATGGGGCGCCGTGTGGCGGCCTGCATCCAGGGGTTCAGCGCGCAGTAATGCTCGGCATATGCCTCGAGGGAGGTCGGATCTATCCCGGCTGCCAGGGCAAAGGCGCCGCGGACGACCGACGTATCGTGGTAAAACAGGGTCGCAGCCCCATTGGGCAGAACGCCGCAAAGGCTCCCCAGAAAATCTTCCCAGCGGGCTTCGCCGAGTATCGCTGACATGATCTGAGCGCGCAGGTCCGCCACGCGCGGGTCCGTGAAAAAGGATTCGGTCATGAAATAGCCCCCGCACGCGGAGGATCTTACCATGCGGCGCGGAAAGCGATCACCGAAAAGTCCGATGAATCCCCAAAACGGGGGATGCGCGACACCGGCATTCGGGGTTCGCTAATGGGATTGATGCGGAGGGCGAAGCCCCCGCCGAATGGGGTCTCCGGCGAGCGGTGCCCCCGTTTGAAAACGCTAAGTTATTTTATTTTTTGAAGGAAACATATTCGGGAGATTGAAAATGATTGAGCTTCTCTTTGTTGCCTGCCTGTCGGCAGAGCCGAACAAATGCACGGAGAACGCCCTGATTTTCGAGGATGTCTCCGTGATGACCTGCATGATGGGTGGCCAGGCGATGCTGGCACAATGGGTGGCGCAGAATCCGAAATACGAGGTTTCCAGGTGGAAATGCCAGCCCTGGAACAACCGCATCGGAAAGCTGTGATCGATCACCGCTTTGGCCCCTGCCACCGCGGCATGAATGCAGCGCTTCGCTAGCGAGAATCCGAATTTGACGTTTTGCGATCCTTCGCAACGGGCCTCCCTTCGGCACATTGGAAGGGCTTGATTTGATTTAAACTGAAATCGATTGATGGAGACGCATTTCCCCCCGGCCAAAATTCGAAAAGCGGCCGTGCAGAGCGGCGGGGCACAGCTCGGTGCACCCGCCGCTCTCGGGGACCGTCATGCGGATGCCGGCCGAGCGCGCTGTGGCGGAAAGACGGTGTCGTAGGCCCAGGTGAACACGAAGGCATAGACCAGGTAGAAGCCCGCGAAGGAGATCTCCATGATCAGCGCGCTTATCAGCGACACGTCGAGCCACCATGCAAAGAGTGGCAGGAGGAGGACCAGGAGCGTCGCCTCGAACAGCACGGCATGCGCGATCCGGAGGGGCAGCGTCTTGCGAACATCGCCGCGGCGCCAGTGCAACAGGTGATCGAACCCCAGATTGAAGAGGTAGTTCCAGACCGTCGCGGCCGTGGCGCCGAGCACCACCAGGACGCCCATTTCGCCCGCGGGGTGAGCGAACGCCCAGGCGAAGAGCGGCGTGACGATCAGAATGCCGATGAGTTCGAAACTGACGGCCTGGCGGATACGGTCTGCTGTGCTGCGCATGGCGGGACTCCGATTGTTCATCGGGCCGTCCCGCGTGCTGACCGTCTGGCCGGGCGAGGCCGTCCTCGCTTCCTCCGACAATGTGGTCCGCATGTCGGACTTTCAAGCCCGGCTGTTTTCCGCAGTGCGCAACGCCGCCGCGACATATGAAGGATGTCGGAGCGGGCAGGGATGCCAGCGACGCGTCACCGGAACGGCCTCGCTGACCTGCTTCACGAAGCGGCGGAGCGCGCCATCGGGGACCGGGCTGCTGACGGTCCCGCGGGCACGACGATCGCGCCCAAATCGGGGACCCCGGACGACGCGCATGAGACCGGGAGGCTGGTGACGGAGCGCGGCGCCGGCATCTGGCGCTCTCCGAGAATGTGCAGCGCCGATGCGCGGGGTGGGAAACGCCCCGCTTGGAGCATTCCCCGGCCGCGGGCGGGACAGCCGGGAGGAGGCCGAGATCCTGGTCTTGCGCCACGAGGTCGCCTGTCTCACGGCGGAGCGTGAGGCATGTCTGCAGCGGCCGACCGGAGACGTTCGGTGCGCCTGACCTCCGGACTATGCCGCATCGGCAAAGAATCGCTGTCAACCGCTATCCCGCTGCAAATTCACAAAAGTTTGAGCCGTCGGCCCACAAATCGCCATGTTCTGGCTGCAGTTCAGGGGGGTCTTCGGGAGATCCGCCGCATGCGAAGAAATCGCATTGAGGCCGGATCCGGGCTCGGCTAGGGAGACGAACATAAGAGAGGTTACGCAGAATGCGTCAATCAACGACAAAACCCTTGCCCCGCGCATTCGCCTGGATCGCCTCAGCCGTTGTCGTCTCCGTTCTGTGCGCCGCATTGTTCGTCGCCTACATCGTCAATCAGCGCAGCAATCTGGCGCAGCAGGAACTGCGCCACGACATCGTTCTGCGCGGCGCCGATGCGATCGGCCTCAGCTTCAACACCGCGCTGAAGCGGGAATGGGACAGTCTCCACGCCGTGGCCCGCAATATCAGCGATGCGGAGCTGAGCGAGATCAATGACTTCATGGATGCCGTGGCGCAGACCGGGGGGCAGGTCGCCTGGTCGGGTGTCGCTGATCTGGAAGGTCGCATCGTTTCCGGCTCGAATCGTCTACGCGAAGGAAGCGACGTCAGCGAACGCCGCTGGTTCCGCGAGGGACTGCGACAGCCAAATGTGGGCAATGTCTTCACCAGCAACTCGCTCGGACCGGACGAGACTGGCGAGAAGCAATCTCTGCTCAACCTCTCGACCCCTGTTCTGGATGGGGAAACCGGCGAGGTCACCGGGGTGCTGGTCTACAGCCTGCGCATGGCCTGGGTGCAGAACTTCCTGGCACGGGCGCGCGAACGGCTGAATATCGATGTCGTCGTCCAGAACCGCGAGGGGGAAACCCTTGTCGACACCCGCGACACGGCGCGCGCCATACCTGCGGCCGCCGTGGCGCAGGCCAGTCTCGGGCGCGCTCTGGCCGGTACGTTCCAAATCCTCGACCAGGCAGACGGACTCTACGCTTTCTCCCCCAACTTCGTCAGCGACGAGTTGCCTGATTTCGGCTGGCGCGTCTTTGCCGTGCTGGATACGGGAAACCTGATCAATGTGCTGCCGCAATTGCTGCAAAGCTCGGTCATTGCCGTTTCCATAGCCGCATCGTTCGTGCTGTTCGTCACCTTGCTCGTGACCGTCATTGTCCTCAGGCCGATCGAGGATCTGGCCCATACCGCGATGAGCATGGCGGACGGTGAACTTGAATATCCGGTGGAAAGCCGCATCTCGCGCGAGGCCGTCATGCTGTCGCAGGCCTTGACGCGCATCCAAAGCAGCCTGGCGCCGCACCAGAAAAAGATGGCGGATGGCGTGCCTCCGTTGCGCCTGTTGGGCGGAAGCGCCGACATTACCCCGCTCAAGGACGGCAAGGCGAATTCCGACGAGCCGTATCCGGCGCGCCGATACACTCGAACAAGGCGGCAATCTTGAGCGCCACATCCAAACCTGGGCCGCGGGCGACAGCGTTCGACAAGGGCAGCCCAGCCGGCCGCAAATCTCTCTCCGTGCTGCTGCTGTCCGGCTCTCTCTGCGCCCTCGCCCCCGGTGCGGTCTGGGCAGATGGCACGTTTTTCCAGTTGGACCTTTCAGCAAATGCCTCGGACGCGGTGCTGGCAGCGACGCGCGGCAGCATGAGTTTCGGCGCCAACCATTCCACCTACGAAGGCGGCTGGAGCGCAGGTTTCCATGCGACGCGCGATTTCGTCATTGATGAGGTCGCCACCGTCAAGTTGGGCCCGAGCCTTGGCATCGGCGAGGATATGAACCCTCCGGAAATCGGCGGAAAGATCATCATCGAGCGCTATCAGCCGATGGAGTTCGGGTTTGTCTTTCTGTCCGGTCAGTACAACACCATCGCAAGCGATTGGTTCGCCCTGGTCCAGGTCGGCGATGGCAAGAAGCTGTCGGTCGATTTCACCGCCGGCGGCAGCGACACCTATTCCGAAAAATCCATCGCGGTGAATTACCGTTTCCGGGAGGGACCGACACGCTTTCGAATGGGCTACCGTTTCGAAGCGCAGGAAATCTTCGCCGGGATTTCGATCAACACCTACTGAGAGTGCCTCAGTCCCGCCGGGGGGCGATTCCGCGGAAGATATCCCTCGCCAGATTTCTGAGCTTGACCTCGGTCACGCCCGGTTCAGGGCCGTCGGCATAGAACTTCACGAAAAGCGCTTCGCGCTGCGCGTCCGTCGGCAAAAGCTGAAGCCGCAGCCCGTCCGCCACCGCGGCGATCGCATATGTCTCGATCCGCCCGGGGATGCCGTCGATCACCAGATGCCCACGGGATTGAACCGGGATGTTCAGGCCGCGGATGCGGACCGTATCCATGGTAAGCGAGGTGATCCACAACTCATGCTGACGCCCGTCGGAGGAGAACACGGCGCGTTCCGGCCTGTCGCTGACGTGGAGCTCCCGGCGCGGCCGCTCGATACAGGCCAGACAGGTCACCGCCAGCACCACGAGGTTGTAAAGGCTCCAGAACAGAATGACCCACTTTCCGTCCCCGGCGGTGAACGTGGCGAACTGGTCGAAGAAGATGCCCAGCAGGAGGCCTGCCAGCGTCAGCACGAAGCCGATGAGAAACGGCATCATCAGACGCCATTGTACGACGACCTTGGAACGGTCTCCCCCTTTCGCCGTAACCGAAAAAGGGTGACCCTGCGGTTTAAACAGCCCGGTGAAGGCCGCGCGGCTGATCGGGATCGCCCCCAGCAGCTGACTGACGTCGTTCAGGATTGGGACGACCATGCCGCGGGTCAGGTAATTCAGCGTCAGCAGGATCCAGAAATAGTAGACGCCAAAATAGGTGATGACATCCGGCAGCCGCGCGTTGACGACGATGATGTCGAAGAACCAGTAGAGCAGCGGAAAGATGATGGCGGCGATGCGGAAGGGAAAGGTGGTGATCCAGAAAAACAAAGAATCCAGCACGCTCCAGCGGTCGCGAAGACGCAGGTTGTTGGCCGAGAACGGCCCGAGCGAAGAGCGGGCGATCTGCATCAGCCCGAGGCACCAGCGCGCCCGCTGCGTGACGTATTCCTTCAGCCCCTCCGGGGCGAGACCCTCCGACAGCGGCTCGGAAAGATAGACCGTGCGCCAGCCCGCGTTCTGCAACGAGAGGGTGAGCAAGAAATCCTCGGTCACGGACTCGGTATTGAAGCCGCCGATCTCGCGCAGGGCCGTCCAGCGGCAAACGGATGATGTGCCGCAGCAAAACGCGATGCCCCACCCGTCGCGCGAGGGCTGCATGTGGTCGAAGAAAAACCGCTGTTCGTCGGGGTAGGACCGCCCGAGATTGAAATTGTGCTGGATCGGGTCCTGATTGAAAAAGTGCTGCGGCGTCTGGACGAGCCCGACCTCGGGGTCGTGGAAAAGGGCCAGCGAGCGCGACAGGAAGCCCCGATGCGGCACGAAATCCGCGTCGAGTACGGCGACGAAGTCAGGGGGGACAGCGTCCTCGGCCAGGCGGTCCAGCGCGTGATTGATGTTGCCGGCTTTCTGCCCTTCGTTTGTCGGACGCCGCAGGTAGCGCACGTCCAGTTCGGCGCAGAAGTCGCGCAGCCAATCCCGCCGGCTGTCGTCGCAAACGATGATCTCCTTGTTCTGATGCCGCAGGAATTTCGCCCCGACGATGGTCCGCTCGAGGATGTCCTTATCCTCGTTATAGGTGGCAATCAGGATCGCCACCCGCGGCTCCTGCGTGCCCCACCAGCCGGCATGGAGATCGGCTTCCTTGTTGCGCAGCTTGTAGCGCGACAGGATCAGGAAGGCGCTCAACGAGCCTAGGATCGAAAAGGCTTCAAGCCCGAAGAGCAGCCAGCTTCCGAACATGTCGAGATCGAACTCGAAGGGCGCGAGCGTTTCGGTCGCACGCCACCACGCATAGCGCAGGGCAAGAATGCCGGCGACGCCGAGCAGCAGGGTGCGATGCCAGCGCCGCAGCGGGTCGATGACCAGCGGCATGAGCGACCCGACCCCGATCACCAGAAGCAGATGCATGGCGGCAGAGCCCAGTTCGCCGAGATGCGGAAAGGGCAGCATCAGTTCAGCATGTCTCGCAACCAATTGAGCGGGCGTTCGTCGAAGAAGACGCGACCGGTGCGCCCGATGGAGCAGCCGCGTTCGCTGTCAGCGGTCAGCCCCGGCACCAAAAGGGCGACGTCAAAACGTTCGAGGTGCTTGTCCGGGGGTGCAACGGCGAGGTTCTGGTAAATCGTCGCGGCCCCGAACCCGGCCAGACGGGCGACAGTGCCCTGAAAGACTCTGTCTCCGCCGGTCAAACGGAACGAGACCGTCTCGCCGATACGGAGCGAATTGAATACCCGCTCGGTGACGGAGAGCGAGACGAAGGTCGCATCGCAGTTCACCAGCCTGAGGATCGGATCCCCCCGCTGTACGTTGATGCCGTCGGATTGCAGGATCTCCCAGTAGATACCATTGACCGGAGAAGTGATATCTCCACCCGCGGAGGCGTTGACGCGCAGGTTTTCCCGCTGGATTCGCATGGTGACCGTGTCCAGTCGGCTTCGGGTTTCCGAAAGCCGGCTTGAAAGCTGGGAGATGGTGGTCTCCAGTTCCGTGGCACGCTGTTCTGCATTGGGTGAATCGTTGTAGCCGTCCCCGAGAAAAACGCCTTCCTCTGCCGTTTCGAGCGCGATTTCCGTCAGTTCGACACGTTCGCGCGCGTGATCGAGGACAAGCGGCGCCAGCCCGGGCTCCATGGGAATGCGACCGGGCAGTTCGCCGACAAGCGACACCATCTCCTGATCGGTGGTCTCGGGCATCTGCCCGCCCTCCAGCATGGCGAGCCGTGAGCGGACGTGCTCGAGGCGGGCGCGCAGCTCCTTCAGCCGCGCGGCACGAAAGGTCGCGGCGCGCTCCAGCAGGCTGTCCTGCAGGGCGCGGGTGCTTTCCAGATCAGCCTCGATGCGGGCAATCTCCGCCTCGATGAAACCCTGTTCCATCCGCAGATCGTTCAACCGGACGGTATCCACCAGCGGATCGTCGACAGAGGCGATGGTGTCTCCCTTTTGCACCCGCGCGCCGAAGGGGGTGTCGGGTAGGCTGAGATCACCTGCGGTATTGGCGCGAATGGTGACAACGGGTGCGTTGACGAATGCATTGGCGCTCGCCCCGGTCATCTGCTCGGCGATGATCACCCATAGCGCAACTGCGATCAGAAGGATGCTGAGGATCAGGCGTAGCAACTTCATGCAGGGGTTCCAAAGTCAGGGATGTATGTTGGTTCGGTGCACAGGCGTCCGGCAGGTATCCGCCGTCCCGCGCTCCTACAACCAGAAGATGGCGATTATATGCCTTCCCGCCAGGCGATCTGCGCTAAAAGTGCAATAGTATCAGCATAATACCCCTGTGGCGGGTCTGGCCGGGCCGGGCGGCGACGTGCGGCCAGGTCCGCCACCGCGCGAAAGCCCGCCGCGTCGCTCTCTGCGCGCGGTTTCCCCGACGGGTCGGTGACCGTCGCGACATGTCCCTCGAGGGTCGCGGCGGCGAACCGGTCGCTGGCCCCTTGCAGCGCGGGATGGCGCGCGCGCCCGGACCAGAACAGGTAGAGGGGAAGGCGCAGAGCATCCCATCCGAAATTGTTGGACAGGTTCGGCGCGGATCGGATGCCCCCGGGTGTTACGACGATCCAGTCCCGCAGGGCGTGCGGATCGGCCAGCAGGTGCTCCCCGTGGGCCGCTGTGCGCAGGAGCTCGATCTCGCCGGTGGCGTCGCCCAATTCGATGAGCGCTCTGAGCATGTAATACGAGGGATTCACGATGACGGCGGTTCGGTCTGCTTGCGTGTGGGTGGCGGGTTTGAGCAACCATTCACGGGGCGCGCGCGGATCGGGGGCGAGGCAGGTTGCGACGAGCGCGCGGCATGTCTGCGCTGCCTTGCCGTCATGTTCGCGCCATCCCGAATCTCGGCTGGCACGCAACAGGGACCAGGCGCGCAGGAGATCCCCGTCGGTCGCATTCCTCATGTCCACGCTGCCGTCGTCCTGCCATTTCCAGGCCAGCAACCCGTCCGGGCGCAGCGCGAGCGTGGTTCGGGTCCAGGATTCGATCCGGTCAAAGGTCGCCCGATCTCCCATCGCCTGCGCCAGCAAGAGACCATAGGCCTGCCCCTCGGAATGGCTGATCCCGCCATTCTCGACGTCGACCACACGGCCGTCGCTCTGCAGATATGCGGATTTCCAATGCCGCCAGGCATCCGCCTGCTGCTCCTGCCCCCAAGCCGGAAAAGCGACCATGCAGGGCAGAGACGTCAAGAAGCCGCGACGAAGCATCGGGTCACCTTCTTCGTGCGCGGCATAAGGCGGGGCCGTTCCGCCCGGTCAATCGGAACGGTGCGTCGTGGGACCTGCTCCCAGCGCTCCCGCATGCTATCCCCGGTCCGCATTGGCGTTTCATCGCGTCCGTTCGGTCTCGAACTGTGGGCGCCGGCGCTCCAAACCTACCGCAAGGGACAGGTTCGGCAAGCCGCGCCGCAGCGTGTCCGGTTGTCTCCCAGGCTCGGCTCGGGGCCGGTATCGGCCGGACCGAGCGCCCCGGCCCCACCCGGGGGCGGCGTGTCAAAACCCCAGGAACGCCGCGCGGCGGTCCAGCAGGGCGTCGCAAAGGTAGTCGACGAAGAGCCGGACGCGGCGGACCCGGCGCAGCTCGCCGTGCAGGAGCACCCAGGTCGCGCGGCGCTGGTCGAGCACGGTGCCGGGGACGCGCTGCAGGTCCGGGAAGACCGCGGTGACCCAGCCGGCGAGGAACGTCATCCCGGCGCCCGCGCGGACGAGGTGCAGGTGCATTTCCGGGTCGGGCACGCTGTGGCGCACCCGCGCCTCGGGAAAGGCCGAATCCGCGATCATGGCGTTGAGCTCGGGCACGTCGCCGTAGCCGATCCAGCTGAGCCCCCGGCCCCTGCGGCCGGCGGTCGGCAGGGCGCGGTCGACGTAGTCGCGCGAGGCCACGACCCCGATCGAGAGCGGAAACAGCTTGCGTCCCACCGCGTCGTCCTCGATGGCGGCGGCATGGCGGATCGAGACATCGGTCTCGTTCCGGGCAATCGAGTCGAGCGCATAGGACAGGCGCAGTTCGATCTCGATCTCGGGATACAGGGCGGCGAACTCGGCCAGAACCGGGGCCAGCAGATAATGCGACGTCATCGGGTCGGCCGACAGGCGGATGCGGCCCGAGGCCTCGCGGTCGAGCCCCTGCACCGCGTTGAAGCCCTTGAGCAATGCCGCCTCGGCCTCGAGCGCCTGCGGCAGCAGCCTGCGCCCGGCGGCGGTCAGCGACAGACCGTCCGGACCCCGCCGGAACAGCTGGGTGCCGAGCTGCGCTTCGAGCGCCTCGACCTGGCGGCGCAGGGTGGCATGCGTGCCGCCCAACTGCTCGGCCGCCGCCCGAAGCGAGCCGTGCCGCGCAACGGCCAGAAAGGCCGGGAGCGATTTCCAGTCCATGTCCACCCGGATCGTTTGTGAACCACTGCGGCCCATCATGGCCACTCTTCGGAGCAGAAAGAAACCTCTAAAACGGAGCGCACATCCCAGACACTACGGAGGATCCTCATGACCGCGACCCGGACCGCCTGGCACATCCCGCGCTATGGCCGCCCCGATACCCTGACCCCGGTCACCCTGCCGATGCCGCAGCCCGGCCCCAGCGAGGTGATGATCCGCATCCATGCCTCGGCCGTCACGCGGGCCGACACGATGATGCGCAGGGGGGAGCCGCGGTTCGCGCGGCCTTTCCTCGGATTGCGGGGTCCGCGCCATGCGCTGTCCGGCACCGGTCTGTCGGGCGAGGTGGTGGCGGTCGGTGCGGCCGGCACCCGGTTTGCGCCGGGCGACGCGGTCTTCGGCGAGGCCGGGATGCGGTTCGGCGCCAATGCGAGCCATATCTGCCTCGACGAGCACGGCGTGCTGATGCCCAAGCCGGAGAGCCTGTCGCATCAGGACGCGGCGGTCCTGTGCGACGGCGTGCTGACGTCCTGGCATTACCTGCGCAATCTCGGCCGCGTGCAAGCCGGCGACCGCGTGCTGATCCTCGGCGGGGCCGGCAGCCTTGGCAGCGCCGCGGTGCAGATCGCCGCGGCGATGGGCGCAGAGGTGACCGCCACCAGCAGCGCGCGCAACGCCGATCTCGTCGCCGCGCTCGGCGCCGCCCGGGTGATCGACTACGCCACCGAGGACGCCCTGCGGCCCGGGGCCGGCTACGACGTGATCTTCGACACGCCGGGCATTGCGTCCTTCTCGGCCGCCGGGCCCGCTTTGGCCGAGAGCGGGCGCTATCTCTGCCCGGTGCTGACGCTGGGACGCCTGCCCGCGATCCTGCTCTCCCGCCTCGCGGGCGGCAAACGCGCTCTCTTCGCGGCCACCGGACTGGAGAGGCCGCAGCGCCTGCGCGCCATGCTGTCCGAGATCCTGACCGAGATCGAACATGACCGCCTCGCGCCGGTCATGGACCGAATCTATCCGCTGGCCGACCTCGTCGCGGCGCATGCCCATGTCGAGGCGGGCCACAAACGCGGCAATGTCGTCGTGGTCTGACACATCGCATGACCGGCGCGGCGCGGCCCCTGCCGTTGCCGTGGCGCTGCTCGGCGACGCAAACCCGGCATCCCATCGAAATTCCTCGGTTGTCGGGTTTTGCGTCGGCACCTGAGCACCTTGCGCGGATGCATTATTGCGCGTGACCTGGGCGGGACCTGCGACGGCGCGGACCGAACGTTGCAGCCACTGCGAGAGACCTCGATGGCCCCGAGCCGTGCCCGTCACACCGAGAAAATTCACACTTGGCGAACCGGCCTGGATACCATCCCGGAGATGCGTGCCGCGGGATGGGCCCGCCGATACAGCGCCAGGTGCGATGCGTCGGCGCCGTAACCGGGACGGGGAGCGAAAGGACGGCCATGCCGCGATTGCACCGAAAAACCTGCATCGTCACCGGCGCGGGGCGCGGCATCGGCGCCGCGATCGCACGGGCCTTCGCGCGCGAGGGCGCCACCGTCGTCGTGACCGACAAGGACGAGGGCAGCGCCGCCGATATTGCCCGCGAGATCGGCGGGCAGGCGCTGCGCCTCGACGTTGCCGCGGAGCGCGACTGGACGGCACTGGCAGAGGTCTGGCCCGAATGCGACGTGGTGGTGAACAACGCGGGCATCACCGGTTTCGAGGAGGCCTTGCGCCCGCACGATCCGGAGCATGCCAGCCTCGGGGACTGGCGCGCGGTACACGCGGTCAATCTGGACGGCACCTTCCTCGGCTGCCGCTACGCGATCCGCGCGATGCGGCCCCGGGGCGCGGGGTCGATCATCAACATCTCCTCGCGCTCCGGCCTCGTCGGCATCCCGGCCGCGGCGGCCTATGCCTCCTCCAAGGCCGCGGTGCGCAACCACACCAAGTCGGTCGCGCTCTACTGTGCCGAGCAGGGGCTGGCCATCCGCTGCAACTCGATCCATCCGGGCGCCATCCTGACCCCGATGTGGGAGCCGATGCTGGGCGCGGGCCCGGACCGCGCGGCGCGCATGGCGGCCTTCGTCGCCGACACGCCGCTGCGCCGCTTCGGCGATCCCGAAGAGGTCGCGGCGGTGGCGGTGCTGCTGGCCTCGGACGAGGCGGCCTACATGACCGGGTCCGAACTCACCATCGACGGCGGCTTGCTGGCCGGGTCGGCGGCGGCGCCAAAGGCCGAATGAGGGCATGCCGGTCTGAAGGCGATCTCGCAAGACCGTTTCGGGAGCGCCGCGCCGGAGCGCCCGCCGTCCCGGCGAAGGTCCGGTGATGTCGCTCGCGGATCGTATGGCAGCAGCGAGATGTGGATTTCCGACACAATGTCATAACCTTGCTTTGATGTCTTCATGCGGAACCTGAAGGTGACGCGCCTTATCCGCAGAGGCCGGTCTCCCGGCGCACCGTTACGCGCCGTCGGACGTCGAGATCAGATCTATGAGGCTCTCAACCAATTCCGTGCCGCCGTGTTTCAGGGGGTCGCCGATGCTTTGGCCCAGCGACACCATGGTCAGGATGCCGATGGCGGAGGCATGCACGGAAACCGCCGTCCGCCGGGCCGCGTCTCCCTCGTCCCCGACGCATGCGGCCAGCGAGGCATACATTTCGCCGGTGATGCGGTGGATCTCGGCTGCAACGGCAGGATCGGTCTTGAAGTCGATCCCGACGCTGGCCTGGGGGGCGAAGTAGAGCATGCGGAACCGTTCGAGGTCGGACAGGTGGTGCGCGATCAGAGCCTCCAGCGGGGCGCGGAGCGGAGGCGCTTCGGCGGAGTTCCGACACGCCTCGATCACCGTGTCGGCTTCCGATTTGAGGTCGGGAAGCACCAGCGCCGCAAGCAGGTGCGACTTGGTCGGATACCAGTGGATCACGGCCTGTTTGCTGACGCCGAGCCTGTTTGCCACGGCATCGAAGGTCAGCCCCTTCAACCCTTTCTGCGCAAGGATCTCACGGGCCGAGGCGAGGAAGCGATCCCGCGGCGCGCGGCCCCCGACGCTGGCGGAGCGGGGCGCGGCAGCCTCCATGTGGCGCTTGTTTTCCTTGACCGGCTTCATCCTCCCAGCGTAGCCTGCCTACCAATGGTAAGTAAAGCGGCATACCCGAGGAGGACCGCGACATGACTGCCACGTCTCCCGAGATCACCGTCTTCCACTTCGCGCCGGCCTGGGATCTGCCCAGCTGCGGGCCCTTCGCGCTGAAACTGTTGGCCTGGCTGAGCCATCACCGCGTGCCATATCGCTCGGAAGTGCAGAACAACCCGGGCAAGGGACCGAAAGGGAAGAGCCCCTGGGCCGAGATCGACGGGGACGTGGTCGCCGACAGCGATCGCATCATTCGCCACCTGAAGGCGCGTCTGAACATCGAGGACGCCGAGGCACGCCTGTCCGCGGCCGACCGAGGGATCGCGCAGGCCTTCAAGAGCGCCTTTGAAGAGCGGGTTCACCAGATCCTGGAATACGAGCTCTTCATGCTGCCGGAGGGCCAGGCCTTCCTGCGCGAGACGTTCGCGCAGGACATGCCGAAAGCCATGCTGGCGGTCGTTTTTCCGCTCCTGAAGCGCCAGTTCGCCAAGCAACTCTACGCCCGCGGCGTGGCCCGTCATGCGCCCGACGAGGTGATCGAGATGGGCCGTCAGGAATTCGAGGGACTGGCAGGGCTCCTGCGCGAGCGGCCGTTCATCTGTGGCGAGGCACCCGGATTGGCGGATTTCTCCTGCTTCGGGCAAGCGGCGCCCATGCTGCGCTGGCCGATGCCGACTCCTGTCGCGGGGATTGCGAAGGGTCTCCCCGAATTGGTGCGATGGTCAGACGCCATCGAACGCCAGTGCTTCGACCAACAGCGGCAAGCCGCCTGAGCTGATCGTCACGTTGCCTTCTCCCGCGGCATCGGTGGGCTGTGCGTGCGACCTAAAGCGCGATGCTCATCTCCGTCGAGGGTAGGGGCGTCGGCCGATTTCCTCCTCCATCTTCGCGTGAGAGACTTCGGCCGGGATCTTCAGGCGGGGCATTTCCGGGGCGTGTTGTCTTTGCCGCTCGCAGAACTGGTTCGGCTCGAAGTCCACCAGCGCGGCGACCTCGCGGGGCCGGGACAGCTATCGCCGCAGCCGCCGGTGGGTGTTCTGGGCCGCGCCCGTTGCCAGGACGCGGACGGATCGCAGAACCGCGTCGGGGTGCCCAATCGGGCCTGCCGCTGCCTGGACGGTGCAGGCGTTCCTCGGACATTCCTGGCGATTAGCTCGGCGTGTGTTAGCGACGGATTGGACGCGACCTGTCTTACCGCGGTATCGTTTCCGGGATGTGCGGAAGCATCGCCGCAATAAACGCGACGGGGTCGGCTCCGAGTGCCCGCAGGATCACCAGAAGCTCGATCACGTCGAGACGGCGCTCCGCGAGTTCGATTTTCGCCACGTAGGAAGGCGCGCGACCGAGCCGATCTGCGAGAGCAGCCTGCGAGAGACCTGATGACCGGCGAGCTGCCACAAGCGCGCGTATCATCGCTCTGTATTCTGCGGAATGTGCTGTGCCGGCCATGCATCGCCCTCTGGACGACGCGCCGTACCCCTGATAGTCGGTCACTCCCAAAATAGGAGTATTGCCATGAGCAGCCCGGCCGGAGCGACAGAGATGATCGAAGTAGACGAACGACTTCTATTCGATCCGCACACAACGCTGGCCTTGAGAGCCCATTATTTTCGTCGTCTGACGGTGATCGACGCGACAATGGCACGTGCCGGTGGCCTGATCGCGCAGACCGAACCACCGCAGAATGGGGCCGGGGGCGTCTTCCGATTTACGAATAAGGGACGGGCCTTGACGGAGCTGTCCGAGGGCGAGCGAACGCGAGAAACCATGCTCGTCGTAACAAGCATGCTCGTGACGAACTCCAGCGAATACTTGCGCGCTGTCGACAACCCGCACGACGTCTTCTGGCACCACGACGCCACGGACCCCGTTTCAGAGAGCCTGAACGAAGCACTCGGCAGTGCAATCGAATTCTGGAACCAGAAAAAAGCCCGTCGCAGGAGTCGGGCGGCGCGATAGAGCAAACGGTCCGAGACCCAAATTTCCTCCGGAAATTGGGAGGGTTCGCAGGTTGATTTCACTGCTCCCCAACCTTGGAGATGCGCGGCTGGGCGGCGCAAGCGCCGGCTGTTCTACAGCTTGAGCTCGGTCAGCCCGGGATGGTCGTCGGGGCGCGGGCCGGGCGCCCAGTGGAAGAGCCGCGCCTCGACGGCGATGGCCACGTCGTTGATCGAGGCATGGCGCGCCGCCATGTAGCCTTCGGCGTTGAACTCCCAGTTCTCGTTGCCGTGGGCGCGATACCATTGGCCGGCACCGTCTCGGTATTCGTAGCAGAACCGCACGGCGATCCGCTCGGCGCCATGCGCCCAGATCTCCTTGATCAGCCGGTAGTCCAGTTCCCGCTCCCACTTGCGGGTCAGGAAGGCCTGAACCTCGGCCCGGCCGGTCAGGAATTCCGAGCGGTTCCGCCAGCGCGTGTCGGGCGTGTAGGCTTGCGCGACCTTGGCCGGGTCGCGGGTGTTCCAGGCGTTCTCGGCCATGCGGACCTTTTTGACCGCATCCTCACGGGAGAATGGCGGAACCGGAGGGCGGGTCATGGCGGAACACCTCGTGTGCAGGATCGGGGGAGGCGCCATTGGCCCGGGCGGGGCAGACCCACCCCGCCCGGGCCGAACGGCTTACCAGGAATTGTAGCCGAGATACTTGCCCGACATCTCGATCTTCACGCGGTCGCCCTTGGGGTTCTCGACCCGGGTGATCCGCATGTCGAAGTCGATCGCCGACATGATGCCGTCGCCGAACTTCTCCTGGATCAGCGCCTTGATCGTCGGGCCGTAGACGCCGACGATCTCGTAGAGGCGGTAGATGCAGGGATCGGTCGGCACCGCCTGTTCCCAGATCTTGGTCGGGCTCTCCTCGAGCACCGCCTGCGCCTCCTGCGGCAGGCCCATAGCGCGGGTCAGCGCGGCGGCCTTGTCCTTGGGCATGGCGTTCATGCCCATGCAGGCCGAATGCGTCCAGACCGGCGACATGTCGATCTTCTCGGCGATCTGCTCCCAGGTCAGGCCGGCCTGCTTCTTGGCCGACAGGATCATCGCGGTGACGTCTTCCTTGGTCATGCTCTCGGTCACGAAACCGTCCTTCATGGCTCTCTCTCCTCTTGAGATCAGGTGTTGACGGCGCGCAGCCGCGGTTCCTCCGCGGGTTCGGCCGGCGACGGGGTCTCCGTCTTGTCGATCCGCACAATCTCGGGGCGCTGCGGCCCGCCCTCCTGGCGCCCGGCGAGGGTGCGGGAGCGTTCGCCAAGGAAGTGCACGAGGTGGTTGCGGATGGCGTAGTAGTTCGGGTGCTCGACGATGCCGGTGCGGGTGCGCGGCCGGGGGATGGTGATCTCGACCGATTCCGCCACCCGGGCGAAGGGCCCGTTGGTCATCAGCAGGATGCGGTCAGCCAAAAGGATCGCCTCGTCGATGTCGTGGGTGATCATGAACACGGTCTGCTCGGTGCCGGCCCAGATCTTCAGCAGCTCGTCCTGGATGGTGCCGCGGGTCAGCGCGTCGAGCGCGCCGAAGGGCTCGTCCAGCAGCAGGAGCTTCGGGTGGTTGGCGAAGGCCCGGGCGATCGAGACCCGCTGGCGCATGCCGCCCGAGAGCTGGCTGGGCTTGCGGTGCACCACGTCGCCCTCGAGCCCGACCATGGCGAGGTACTTCTTCGCCTCCTCGACGACGCGGGCCTTGGACCAGTCGCGGTAGCGCGCGCGCACCCCGAAGGTCACGTTGGCGAGCGCCGAGAGCCAGGGCAGCAGCGAGTAGTTCTGGAACACCACGCCGCGGTCGAGGCTCGGCCCCGAGACCTCGAAGCCGTCCATCTTGACGACGCCGGAGGTCGGCTCCGCCAGCCCGGCGAGGATGTTCATGATGGTGGACTTGCCGCAGCCCGAATGGCCGAGGATGACGACGAACTCGCCCTTCTCGATGCCGAAGCCGGCCTCCTCGAACACGGTGAGCGTGCCGCCGGCGCCGTCGGGAAAGCGCTGGCTCAGGTTTTCGACGGACAGGAACGGTTTCATGGCGAACCTCCCTTATTCGGCGAAGGCGACGGCGCGCTGGAGCCGGCCGAAGGCCGCGTCCAGTGCCATGCCGACGACGCCGATCATGAGGATGGAGAAGATGACGGAGGTGAGGTCGAGGTTGTTCCACTCGTTCCACACGTAGTAGCCGATGCCGGTGCCGCCGACGAGCATCTCGGCCGCGACGATCACCAGCCAGGCGATGCCGATGGAGATCCGCATGCCGGTGACGATGGTCGGCGCGGCGGCCGGCAGGATCACCGTGAAGGCGGTGCGCAGCGCGCCCAGCTCATGCGTGCGGGCGACGTTGACCCAGTCCTGCCGGACCCCGGCGACGCCGAAGGCGGTGTTCAGCAGCATCGGCCAGATCGAGCAGATGAAGATCACGAAGATCGCCGACATCTCGCTGTCCTGGATCACGAAGAGCGCCAGCGGCATCCAGGCCAGCGGCGAGATCGGCCGCAGCACCTGGATGAACGGGTTGAGCGCGCGGTAGGCCACCGGCGACATGCCGATCAGGAAGCCGAGCGGAATGGCGATCGCCGCCGCCAGCGCGTAGCCCACCAGCACCCGGAACAGCGAATAGCCGATCTGGATGCCGATGCCCTTGTCGTTGGGCCCCGCGTCGTAGAACGGGTTCGAGAACTGCTCCCAGGCCTTGGCGATCACGTCGGAGGGCGGCGGGATGCCCGCCTTGGGCGCGCCGCCGCCGGTCAGGCGTTCGTATTCGGTCAGCTCCTCGACCGCCTTCTGGGCCGGGATCGCGGCCTCCCAGATCAGGAGGCCCATGGCGAGCATGACGACCGACAGGATCGCCGCGCGCTGATTGAGCGAAAGGGTTCCGAGCATCGCCTCAGCTCCGCCCGATGGCAAAGGAGGCGACGTAGTCGGCTGGGGCCGCCGGGTCGAAGGTCTTGCCCATGATGGTGTGCGACTTGTAGGTGACCTCGGGCGCCTCGTAGCCGAGATCGGTCATCACCTTGGCGCAGTCGGCGGCGAGGTAGACCTGCTCGGCCACCGCGCGGTAGTCGATGTCGCCCTCGATATAGCCCCAGCGCTTCATCTGGGTCAGGATCCAGACCCCCATGGAGTGCCACGGGAACGGGTCGAAATCGATCCGGTCGGGCACCCGCTGCACCTCGCCCAGACCGTCGGCATAGGTGCCGGTCAGCACCTGCTCGATCACCGGAACCGGCTGGTTGAGGTAGTTGGTCGGCGCGATGGCCTCCGAGATCTCCTTCCGGTTGGCCGGGTCGCTGGCATATTGCGTGGCGTCGATGATCGACTTCAGCAGCGCGCCGTAGGTGTTGGGCAGCTCGGTGGCAAAGCTCAGCGGCGCGGCGAAGGCGCAGCACGGATGGCCTTCCCAGATGTCCTTGGTCAGCGTGTGGATGAAGCCGATCTCTTCCCAGACCGCGCGCTGGTTGAACGGGTCCGGCGAGAGATAGCCGTCGAGGTTGCCGGCGCGCAGGTTGGCGACCATCTCGGGCGGCGGCACGACGCGGATCTGGATGTCGGTGTCGGGGTCGAGCCCGTGCTCCGCCACGTAGTAGCGCAGCAGGAAATTGTGCATCGAGTATTCGAACGGCACGCCGAAGGTGAAGCCCTTCCACTGCTTCGGGTCGCGCTTGTCGAGGTGTTCGTTCGACAGCACGATGGCCTGGCCGTTGATGTTCTCGACCGCCGGCATGATGTAGGGCTCGGCGATGGAACCGGCGCCCAGCGTCATCGCCAGCGGCATCGGGGTCAGCATGTGGCTGGCGTCGTATTCGCCCGACAGCGACTTGTCGCGCGCCACTGCCCAGCCGGCGGTCTTGATCACCTGCGCATTCAGGCCGTGCTTCTGGTAGAAGCCCATGGGCTGCGCCATGATGATCGGCGTGGCGCAGGTGATCGGCACGAAGCCGATGTTGAGGTCGGTCTTTTCCGGCGTGCCGAGCTCGTCGAGGATCGCCGCCTTGGCCTTGTCGAGCGGCAAGACCGAGGCCAGCGCCGCGGCCATCGTGCCGCCGCCCATCATGCCCATGAAGGACCGCCGGCTGACGTCGCTGTGGTTGAAGACGGAGCGCACCACGGCGCTTTCCACCGCGCGTTCCAGCATCTCGTCGGACGTCATACGGCCGGCCGGTCCGTCATGGGGCGTGCCGGCGGCGCAGGAGCTGCAGCCGCACTCGGCGCCATGGCGCAGTTCGGACTTTTCGGAGTACGGATCACCGAGGCTCTTGATGGTCATGGCCTTCCCCTTGTTGCGTGTCGGGGACCAGTATGACCGTGCCGGAACACTGCCGGTAAGAGGCTGACCGGGATCTGGGGCCGCCCGGGAATCTGTTATTTTGCTTGCACTTACGGCGGACAACCCGCCGAGATTCAATACGAGTTTTCGTGATTTACGATTTTTCGTTGGCCGTTGCGCGTGGCTCTGGGCTAGGCTCGCGCCATGTCCGCCGAACCGCTGCCGCTTGATTCGCTGCTTGCCGCGCTGCCCGATCCGGCCTTCGTGCTGGATGCCGGCCGCGACGCCATCGCCGCCTGGAACCCGCCGGCGGAAGAGCTTCTGGGCCGCGACGCGGCCGCGCCGCGCTTCTCGCAGCGCCTGCGCGCCGCGCTGCCCGCCTTCATCGTCTTCGTGGAGGAGATCGACCACCGCGGCGCCGCGTGGACGCGCGACGTCGATCTCTCGGCCGCGGCCGGGCGGCCGCTCCGCTGCGAGCTGCGCGGCCGCGCCGTGGCCGAGATGCCGGGTCACTTCCTGATCGTCGCGCACGACCTCGACGCGCTGGCGCGCCGCACCCAGCAATCCGAGGCCGCCGAGCTGCACCGCGCCGGGGTTGGCGAATGGAAGCGCGCGCAGTCCTTCTTTGCCGAGCTGGAGCGCCAGAACCAGCTGATCCTGAACGCCGCGGGCGAGGGCATCTACGGCATCAACGCCGAGGGCAAGACCACCTTCGTCAACCGCGCCGCGCAGGAGATGCTGGGCTGGACCTCGGAGGACCTGCTGGGCCGCGACGTCCACGCGATGATCCACCATCACCATCTGAACGGCGAGATCTACCCGGCTCAGGATTGTCCGATCTACCGCTCGTTCCGCTTCGAGCAGGTCAGCCGCATCGAGGACGAGGTGTTCTGGCGCAAGGATGGCCGGCCGATCCGTGTCGAATACGTCTCCACCCCGATCTACGACCACAAGGTGCTGGCCGGCGCCGTGATCATCTTCCGCGACATCACCGAGCGGAAGGAAAACGAACGCAAGTTGCGCGAGGCGCTCGACGAGGTCGCCGAGCTGCGCGACCGGCTGGAGCAGGAGAACGCCTACCTGCAAGAGGCGATCAGCACCGAGCGCGCGCATCACGACATCCTCGGCCGGTCGGCGCAGATCCAGCAGTTGCGCAAGCAGATCGACCTCGTCGCGGGCACCGACGCGCCGGTGATGATCACCGGCGAGGCGGGCACCGGAAAGGCGCTGGTGGCGACCGCGATCCACAAGGAAAGCCTGCGCAGCCGCCGGCCGATGATCCATTTCAAATGCCGCTCGGTGGCGCCCGACGCGGTCGATGCGGAGCTCTTTGGCCAGATGCGCGGCGCCTTTTCCGGCGCGCTGCGCGACCGGCCCGGCACGCTGGAGCTGGCGCATGGCGGCACGCTGTTTCTCGAGGACGTGGAGGAGCTGCCGCCGGAAACCCAGGGGCGGCTGCTGCACGCGCTGCAGGAACACGCGGTGGTGCGTCTCGGCGATACGCGGGCCCGGGCGGTCGATCTGCGGCTGATCGCGGCCACGACGCGCCGGCCCGAGGACGCGGTGCGGCGCGGCGTGCTGCGCGACGACCTGCGGCTTTTCCTCGGGGTCTTTCCGATGGCCTGCGCGCCGCTGCGCGAGCGTCCCGAGGACATCCCCGATCTCGCCGTGCACCTGCTCGATCTGGCCTGCCGGCGGCTCAACCGCGCGCCGCCGGTGATCACCGCGCGGACCATGCAGATGCTGGCCGAGTACGACTGGCCGGGCAACGTGCGCGAGCTGCGCAACGTGATCGAGCGGGCGGCCATCGTCTCGACCGGCGGCAAGCTGATCGTCGAGATCGGCAGCGCGGCGCAGGCCGGGCGCGGGGCCGCCGCGCCGATCCGCACCGAGGCCGAGATGCAGCAGGCGATACGCGACAACCTCCTGGCCTGCCTGCGCGAGACCGAGGGCAAGGTGTCCGGCCCGGACGGCGCGGCGGCGCTTCTGGGCGTCCGGCCGACGACGCTTTACTCGCGAATCCGCGCGGCCGAGATCCAGCCGTCGGAATGGCAGTGAGGCCGATTGGTCGCCCATGCGCAGTGGTCGGTGATGGCGGACAGGGCGCCCCGGGGCGCCCAGGACGATGCGCCCACTCTGGCGCTGCCTGAGGTAGGTGGCGTCGAGCCAGACGGAACCCGGGCGCCAATGTGCAAGCGGGTCAGGAACTCGGTGACGCTCCAATCAATATCCATGCAGTCTTTCCACACGGCGCTTTGAGATGTCGCCCATCCCCATGGCCTGTACCAAATCGTCGACGCGGCGCGGGGAAGCTCCGCTGAGGCGCAAGACAGGCATGCGTCCGACGCATGAAACGCCGCAGGCCGCACCTGGGACGCACCACGCCTACCTCCGCAACCCCTCCCGGGTATGCTGCAGCACGTCAGACGGAACTGCGGTGATCAGAGCGGTCCCCCTCGACCTCTTGGGCGGCGACCGCCACCGCGCATGGCCGGGTCTGACCGCTGGGAACGGATCAAATCCTTGGCGACCTCTTCCGCGAAGTTGCCGGTAAGCCGACACCCCGGACTTGCAGGCGCCCACTCGTCTCACGCGCAGGAATGTGGTACAATGCACCGCCGGTTTGGCGACCGGTGTTGCATGGATATTGGCGCCCCGGTGAACGACTTCGAGGAAGTTCGCAAATGGCCAAGCCTGTCAAAACCATCGGAAATCCGGGATCGTGGGCGATTGAGTCGCTGCGGTCGATGTCGCAGGGCGTCGGACGGGGGTTGCACGAGATCGCTGGTGATCACCTCGCGCATCCGGAAGCGGCGACCCTGACCGACGCAGATATCTGGATCGCCCTTCGGAAGGGGCGCGAGGATTTCTTCGCCCTGCGAACCGACGTGATCTTCGTGATCATCATGTATCCGATCATCGGCATCGTGCTGGCAACCGTGGCGCTGCAGCGCGATCTTCTGCCGCTTCTCTTCCCGCTCATGTCGGGCTTTGCGATCCTCGGTCCGGTGGCGGCGGTCGGGCTCTACGAGATGAGCCGGCGGCGCGAACGCGGCGAACCGGCCGGTCTGGGCGCGGCATTCGGCGCCCTGACCTCGCCGGCCATCGGCGCGATCCTGGCAATCGGTTTCGGGCTGCTTCTGCTGTTCATCGCCTGGATCCTCGCGGCCTGGACGATCTACGCGCTGACCCTCGGGCCGGAGCCCCCGGTCTCGGCCACCGGCTTCTTTGCCGAGGTCTTCACCACCGGGGCCGGCTGGGCGCTGATCCTCGTCGGGTGCGGCGTCGGCTTCGTCTTCGCCGCCGTCACGCTGGTCGTCACGGTGGTCTCGATCCCGCTGCTCCTCGACCGCCATGTCGGGGTACCGATGGCGATCCACACCTCCGTCGCCGTGTCCCGGAAGAACCCGGTGACCGTTGCCAAATGGGGGTTGCTCGTCGCCGTGCTCCTGGTGCTCGGCACGATCCCGGTGTTTCTCGGGCTGATCGTCGTGTTCCCGATCCTCGGCCACGCGACCTGGCACCTCTACCGGCGGGCGGTCAGGCACCCCGAAGCGGTCTGATGCAACGCTCGCAGGCGCGCCGAATCGAAATTGCGCCGACAAGGCGTTTCGGTTCGTCCCGTCTGTTCAAAGGCCTGCGCGGGTCGAGTCCTGCGGAAAACCCGATTCCATGCTAGACTGAACCCGACTCGGCACCGGATGCCGTTTGGCCATTCCCGGTGCCGATTGCGCTGCGGGAAGGTGCGCTGATGATCGTCGCAATCGCGCTTGTCGCCATCGTCGTCGGGTCAGTCCTGTTTCACATGCTGAGCCCGTGGTGGTGGACGCCCATCGCCTCGAACTGGCAATATATCGACACGACCCTCGTTATCACCTTCTGGATCACCGGCGTCGTATTTGCCGCCGTCGTCCTTTTCATGGCATGGTGCGTCTGGCGCTACCGCCACCGCCCCGGCCACAAGGCCGAGTTCGATCCCGAGAACCGCCGGCTCGAGATCTGGCTGACCGCGGTTACCGGGCTCGGCGTCGCGGCGATGCTTGCGCCCGGCCTGATCGTCTGGAAGCAGTTCGTCACCGTGCCCGACGACGCGACCGAGGTCGAGGTCTTCGCGCAGCAGTGGAACTGGAGTTTCCGTCTGCCCGGCGCGGACGGGCGGCTCGGCACCTCCGACGCGCACCTCGTCAGCTATGACAACCCGCTCGGCGTCAGCCCGCACGACCGCTTCGGCCAGGACGACGTGATCGTCGAGCTTGCGGATCTCTACCTTCAGGTCGACCGCCCGGTGAAGATGGTGCTGCGTTCGATCGATGTCCTGCACAATTTCTACGTGCCCGAGTTTCGCGCCAAGATGGACATGGTGCCGGGCATGGTCACCTATTTCTGGTTCACCCCGACCCGGACCGGCGAGTTCGAGATCCTTTGTGCCGAACTGTGCGGCGTCGGGCATTCCCACATGCGCGGATTCGTCCAGGTCGTGGAGGAAGCGGATTACCAGGGTTGGCTGCAGGAGCAGCAGACGTTTGCGAATTTGTCGTCAGCGACGAGGGTGAGGACCGCCAGCACCGACAACTGACTGCCGACACGTCGCGACGCTGCCCACGGGTCGAGCCACGACCCGCGCGAGCAGGGAGGAGCACTGAATGGTCAACGTCGACGAACGCCCCGATTCCCGAGTGCCGCCGGCCGAGGTCCCGGACGTCCATCCGCCGCACGCCCTCAGCTGGATCGGAAAGTGGGTGTTCAGCCAGGACGCGAAGTACATCGCCCTCCAATATTCCGGCACCGCCATCGCCATCGGACTGGTCGCGCTGGTCCTGTCCTGGCTGATGCGGCTGCAACTGGGATTTCCGGACACCTTCGCGTTCGCCCCCGAGGCCTATTACCAGTTCATCACCATGCACGGCATGATCATGGTGATCTATCTGCTCACCGCGATCTTCCTCGGCGGCTTCGGCAATTACCTGATCCCGCTGATGGTGGGGGCGCGGGACATGGTGTTCCCGTTCGTCAATATGCTGAGCTACTGGGTCTACCTGCTCGCCGTCCTCGTGCTCGTCGCCAGCTTCTTCGTCCCTGGCGGGCCCACCGGGGCGGGCTGGACGCTGTACCCGCCGCAGGCAATCCTGTCGGGCACGCCCGGCGGACAGGATGCCGGCATCGTCCTGATGCTCCTGTCGCTCATCCTGTTCATCATCGGCTTCACCATGGGAGGGCTGAACTACGTCGTCACGGTCCTGCAGGCGCGCACCCGCGGCATGACGCTGATGCGGATGCCACTGACCGTCTGGGGCATTTTCACCGCGACGGTGATGGCGCTGCTCGCCTTCCCGGCTCTGTTCGTGGCCTGCGTGATGATGCTGTTCGACCGGCTGCTCGGCACCTCCTTCTTCATGCCGGCGCTGGTCGAGATGGGCGAGCAGCTCAGCTACGGCGGTGGCAGCCCGATCGTGTTCCAGCACCTGTTCTGGTTCTTCGGGCATCCGGAGGTCTACATCGTCGCGCTGCCGGCGTTCGGGATCGTGTCGGACCTGATCGCGGTGCATGCGCGCAAGAACATCTTCGGCTATCGGATGATGGTCTGGGCGATCGTCATCATCGGCGCGCTCAGCTTCATCGTCTGGGCGCACCACATGTATGTCTCGGGCATGCATCCGTGGTTCGGGTTCTTCTTCGCCACCACGACCCTGATCATCGCGGTGCCCACGGCGATCAAGGTCTACAACTGGGTGCTGACGCTCTGGAAGGGCGACATCCACCTGACGCTGCCAATGCTCTTCGCGCTCGCCTTCATCGTGACCTTCGTCAACGGCGGCCTGACGGGTCTGTTTCTCGGCAATGTGGTGGTGGACGTGCCGCTGTCGGACACGATGTTCGTCGTCGCGCATTTCCACATGGTGATGGGCGTCGCGCCGCTGATGGTGATCTTCGGCGCGATCTACCACTGGTACCCCAAGATCACCGGCCGGATGCTGAACGAGGCGATGGGCCAGATCCACTTCTGGGTCACCTTCCTCGGCGCCTACGCGATCTTCTTCCCGATGCACTATGTGGGCCTTGTCGGCGTGCCGCGGCGCTATCCCGAGATCGGCTCCGCGCCCTATCTCGCGACGCCGGTCGACGGGCTGAACGCCTTCATCAGCATCGCCGCCTTCGTCGTCGGCGCGGCGCAGATGCTGTTCCTGTTCAACATCTTCTGGAGCCTGCGCCATGGGCGGATGGCCGGCGGCAATCCGTGGCGGGCGGCCTCGCTGGAATGGCAGACGCCGGACACCCCGCCGCGCCACGGCAATTGGGGGCAGGACCTGCCGCTGGTCTACCGCTGGGCCTACGATTACAGCGTGCCGGGCGCGCCCACCGATTTCGTGGCGCAGAACGATCCCTGGGTGCCCGAGGGGCCGCGGCCATGACGGTGATCCTGATCCTCATCGTCGGCGTGGTCGCGGTGGCGACGCTCTGGCTGCTGCGCCAGGGGGTGATGACGAAGCCGTGGCTGGAGACCGGCATGCCCGAGGGCGCCGACGTCGCGCTGCCCACCGGCCGGGTCGGGCTGGGCATCCTGATGGTGGTGCTGGGCGCGCTCTTTGCGCTCTTCGGCAGCGCCTTCGTGATGCGGATGGACCTGGAGGCCTGGTCGACCTTCACGCTGCCCCGGATCGTCTGGCTGAATGTCGTGCCGCTGGTCCTGGCCAGCGCCTTCCTGCACCGCGCAGCGCGGACCGCCGCGGCCAATGACCGGCCCGCCACCCGGCAGGCGGTCACCATTGCCGCCCTCGCCACCGCCGCCTTCCTGGTCGGCCAGCTGGCCTCCTGGCGCGATCTGACCACCGCGGGCGAGGGTCTGGTGGCGAGCCCGGCCGCGAGCTTCTTCTACCTCCTGAGCGGGCTGCACGGGCTGCACGTCTTGGGCGGCATCGCGGCGCTGGCGCTGGTCCTGGCCGGCAGCCGCGGCACCCTGCGACGGCGCCGCACCGGCATCGGCCTCTGCGCCACCTACTGGGACTTCCTGCTCCTCGTCTGGTGCGGCCTGCTGGTCCTGTTCCTGGGCTGGGCCAACCAGCTCGCCGCCCTCTGCCGGGGTCTCGTGTCATGAGGAAACGCCATGGCTGACACCAACCTGCACGCCGACCGACGCTCCGGACTGGACCAGTTCGTCGACGACTGGAGTTCGGACCAGCGCACCTTCAAGCGGGTGTCCTGGGGCAAGGCGATGATGTGGATCTTCCTGCTGAGCGACACCTTCGTCTTCAGCGTGTTCCTCTTGGGCTACATGTCCGCGCGGATGTCGACGCAATCCGAATGGCCCAACACCAGCGAGGTCTTCGCGCTGCATGTCGGCGGCGCGCACCTGCCGCTCCTGCTGATCGCGATCATGACCTTCGTGCTGATCTCGTCGAGCGGCACCATGGCGATGGCGGTCCGCTGCGGCTATGCCCGCGCGCGCAAGGCGACCGCGGGGCTGATGTTCCTGACCGCCGGCCTGGGCGCGACCTTCGTCGGCATGCAGGCCTTCGAATGGACCAAGCTGATCCAGGAGGGCGTCCGGCCCTGGGCGAACCCGTTCGGCGCCGAACAGTTCGGCGCCAGCTTCTTCATGATCACCGGCTTCCACGGCACCCACGTGTCCTTCGGGGTCCTGTTCCTGCTGATCATCGCCACGAAGATCTGGCGCGGCGAGTTCGACCGGCCTGGCCGAACCTGGCTGAAATCGGGCGCCGGGGACTACGAGGCGGTCGAGATCATGGGGCTCTACTGGCACTTCGTCGACCTCGTCTGGGTCTTCATCTTCGCGTTCTTCTATCTTTGGTAGGTCCGCCCATGTCTGATACCGCAGCCGCCCCCGCCGCCCCCCATGCCGAAGGCCAGCAGCACCCGCTGAAGCTCTACTTCATGGTCTGGGGGCTTTTGTTCGTGCTCAGCGCGTTCTCCTACCTTGTCGACTACGCCGGGCTTGAGGGGATGCTACGCTGGTCGCTGATCCTGGCCTTCATGCTGTTGAAGGCCGGGCTGATCGTCGCGGTCTTCATGCACATGGCCTACGAGCGGCTGGCGCTGATCTATGCGATCCTGTTGCCCCCGGCGGCCGTCCTAGCCTTCCTTGCGATCATGACGGTCGAGTCGGACTACACCTTCCTCACCCGCGACACCTTCTTCGCCGCACCGTGATCCGGCCGTCGCGGACGCAGCGTCAGACCGGCAGGGGCCGCATCGCGCCCGGCAGCAGGGCGGCGAAGAGCGCCGCAAGGTGGACGCTCGAATACCGGAACAGGGCCGTCTTGAGGCTCCGCAGGAGTTCGTCGATCCCAACCCAGCCCTGAGGGTCAAGCCGGATGTCGATCAGGTCCGGCTGCTGGCGCAGAACCCTGGCAAGGCCGGCCGCGAGGAAAGCAAGTCACGGTCGCAACGGGCGCGCCGCAAGCTCCATCGGGCTGTGACAGCTCGGTGCGAGGGACGGCGGCTCCACTGCTTGGCTCAAGCGACCGATCAGCGCCCGGGCGGGCTAGGACGCGAAAGCTCCTCATGGAGGTCGACAAAGGTTTCAAGGCCAGCGACCGCACCTATGGTACCCGTCGGGTATGGCGGGACGTGCTCGAGGACGGGTTGACCTGCGGGCTGCACCTGGTCGAGCGCCTCATGCGGCAGAACGCCATGAGAGCCCGACCGCAGCGCCGTAAGACGCCCAAGAATGATGGCGCGCGCTCAGTCGTCGGCGACAACATCCTCGACCGGGACTTCTAGGCCGACCGGCCGAACCAGAAGTGGCTGGCCGACTTCACCTACATCTGGACCGGAGAGGGCTGGCTCTACGTCTCGGTCGTGCTCGACCTCTTTTCCCGGCGCGTCGTAGGCTGGTCGATGAAGGCGGACCGGGACGTTTCGCGGGTTATGGATGCCCTGATGATGGCGCTCTGGCGGCGCAGCACGGCCGATGCTCTGCTCCACAATTCCGACCAGGGATCGCAATATACCAGCGAGCAATTGTAACGCTTGCTGCTCTACAACCGCATCATCTGCTCCATGAGCCGGGCTGGCAATGTCTGGGACAACTCGGCAATAAAGAGCTTCTTCTCATCGCTGACGACCGAGCGAACAGCCCGCGAGGTCTACCGCAACCGCAACCGCAACGCAGCACGCGCAGATATCTTCGATTACATCGAGCGCTCCTACAATCCCAGACGACGCCACTCGAAGTTGGGATATCTCAGCCCCAATGGCTTTCGAGGACCGAGCCATGCAAACCTAAACCGGTGCCCGCGGAACCGGCAGCTATCCAGAGATCACTCTCTTGCCTTTCGTGGCGTGTCGTCCCAGCGGGAGTCGAGAATGCGGTTCCGACTGCCCTCGGGGTCGTCGTATTGCGCCGCGCGCAGGCTCCAGAGGAAGCCGGCGAGGCCCATCAGCCCCAATCCCACCGAGACCGGGATCAGCACCACCAGCACGTTCATCGCCACCCTCTTACCGCGTTCAGCGTGACCGTAATCGACGAAAGCGACATCGCCAGCGCCGCCAGGAACGGCGTTGCCAGCCCGGTGAGCGCCACCGGCACAGCGACGACGTTATAAGCCAACGACAGCAAGACGTTCTCACGCATCCGCATGAGGCCCTTGCGGGAAACCGCCAGCAGCTCGGCGACGCGCACGAGGCCGCCCGATAGGAGCACCACGTCGGCGACGCTGCGCGCCGCGTCGAGGCCCGAGGACGGCGCCAGCGAGGCGTGCGCCACCGCCAGCGCGCCAGCGTCGTTGAGCCCGTCCCCGACCATCAGCACCCGACGGCCCTCGGCGGCGCGCGCGTCGATCCAGGCGGCTTTGTCGCCGGGCATCATCGCCGCGGCAGTCTCGTCGATGCCGAGGGCGGCGGCGACCCGGGCCACGGCGTCGGCGCCGTCACCCGACAGCATCGCCACCGCGCGGCCCGCTTCGCGCAGCGCGGCAATTGCGGCGTTTGCCTCCGGGCGGACCTCCTCCTCGAATCTCAACACCGTTGCGGCGTTCTCGCCCGCGTCGAGTGCCACCCCGCCGCCCTCGACGCCGATCCACGACGGCCGTCCAAGCCGCACCGCGCGCCCCGCGACCCGGCCCTCGACGCCGAGCCCCGGGCGTTCGGTCACCGCCTCGACCGGCTCCGGGACGATCCCGCGCGCCGCCGCGGCCTCGACGATAGCGCGGGCGTAGGGATGCGCGGATCCGGAAGCGAGCCCGGCAGCGAGCGCCAGATGGGCGTCGTCCGGCGTCCCCGTCAGCCGCGCCCGGCCAGTGGTCAGCGTGCCGGTCTTGTCGAAGACCACCAGGTCCACCTCGGCGAGGCGTTCGAGCGCAGTGGCGGATTTCACCAGCAGCCCGCGCTTGAACAGCCGGCCGGTGGCGACCACCGATACCGCCGGTACGGCGAGCCCGAGCGCGCAGGGACAGGTGATGACCAGCACCGAAATTGCCACGTCCAGCGCCCGCCACGCGTCGCCCGAAAACTGCCACCAACCGGCGAAAGCGGCCAATCCCAGCAGGTGCACCAGCGGCGCGTAGGCCCGTGCCGCGCGGTCGGCGAGGCCGGCGAAGCGCGTGCGCTGGTTCTCGGCGGTGGCCACGAGATCGGCCAGCCGAGCCAGGGCCGTATCGGCACCGGCGCGCACCACGCGGACCTCGAGGGGGCCCGAGAGGTTGACCTCGCCGGCCGCGACCTCGCTGCCCGGGGCGACGTCGAAGGGCGCGCTCTCGCCAGTCAAGGCCGAGCGGTCGACGTCGCTGCGGCCCGAGACGACGATGCCGTCGGCGGGCAGCCGGTCGCCTGGTCGCACCAGCACGCGGTCGCCGGGCGCCAGCGTCTCGGCACGCACCACCCGCTGACCGTCATCGGTCAGGAGCACCGCCTGCGGCACCGCCAGCGCAGAGAGCTCGGCCGCGGCGGAGCGCGCGGCGCTGCGGCCGGCGTGGTCGAGCGTGCGGCCGATCAGCAGGAAGAAGGTCAGCGCCAGTGCCGCGTCGAACCAGCTTTGCCGGTCGGCCCCCTGAACGGCGCCGATCAGCGACACCAGCGCGGCGAGCACGATCGCCAGAGAGATCGGTACGTCCATGTTAAGCCGCCGGGCCGCCAGCGCGCGCAGCGCCGAGGCGAAGAACGGCCGCGCCGCGAAGGCCACCGCCGGCAGCGCGATGGCTGCGGAGACAAGGTGGAAGAGCTGCGCGGTCACTTCTGCAGCGCCGGACCAGACCGCCACCGACAGGAGCATCACGTTCATCATCGCAAAGCCCGCGACGCCGGTGCGCATGAGCAGGTCGCGCATTTCGGCGCTTTGCCCCGCCAGCACTGAGACATCGAGTTCCTGCGCCCGGTGGCCGGCCGCGGCGAGCCGCGCCACCAGCGTCTCGGGCGCAAGCCCGGGCGCGCGCACCGCGACCCGCCTGCGCGACAGGTTCACCCGCGCGGTCTCGACGCCGGGCAGCGCCAGGAGCGCCTCCTCGACGGAGGCGATACAGGCGGCGCAGGTCACGTCCGGAAGGTGCAGCGCCGTGTCGGCTAGGGCCGGCGCCGAGGCCTCGGCGGCGGAACCGGCGGCGACGCAGCCCGGGCAGGCGGCGGTCACCGCGGAACCTCGAGGCGCAGGCTGCGCTCGAAGAGCTTGCCGCCCGCGGCGCTGGCCTTAAGGTCGACGCGCCAGAGGCCCGGCGTGAGGTCAGCGCTTATGCGTCCGTCGGCGGAGGGCAGAAGCGGCCGCTCCTCGGCGGCGAAGGTCGGGCGCGCCACGACTACTGAAAGGTCGTGCGCGCGCACCGGGGCGCCCTGCGCATCGGTCAGCGTCAGGTGCAGCAAGCCATCGGCGTAGTCCGCCCGCACCTCCCAGCCGAGCGCGTCCTGCGCCTGCCGGCGGGCCTCGAAGCTCTGGCTGGCGACGTAGCTGCTGGCCACCTCCAGCCCCGGGAAAGTGCGCACGGCGTTAACCGCGAGGGTCACGTTCACCGAGACGATGATGCCGAAGCCTGCGACGAACATGCCCAGCACGTGCCAGCCGGTCAAAGTACGGCCAGAGGGTGCGCGGCCCGCAAGCGGGCGGGAGGCTGCGGGGCTGGTCATCGGGTGTCCCCGTTGAAGGTGGTGCGCACTCGCGCGGTCTCGTCGGTGACGCGGTCGCGGGCGGTGATGGCGATCTGGGTACGGTCGGCGGCGGCCTCGGGCGCCTCCGCGGGCGCGGTCACGTAGACCCGGATCAGGCGCTGGGTGTCGGCCTCGACGGTGACGGTGCCGGCGGCGGCGCCCTCGACCCCGAGGTCGAGCGCCGAGGCCCCATCGAGGCCCAGCGCCACCTCGTGCGGCGCGCCGAGGCGGTTGCGCACGCGCAAGTCGTAGGCGTTGCGGATGCTGCCGTCCGAGAGCGTCACGAAGGTCGGGTTGCGCACCGGCGACACGGTCAGCTCGAGCGTCGGGCGCAGCAGCAGCGCCACCACCAGCGCCACGCCGATGGCGACCCAGAGTCCGAAGTAGACGAGGTTGCGCCAGCGCAGCACGTGGCCGAGGGCCGGCCGCGGCGCTGCGCCGGCGCGCTCCAGCGGCGCGTCCGAAAGCGCCAGGTAGTCGACCAGCCCGCGTGGCCGCCCGATCTTCTCCATGACCTCGTCGCAGGCGTCGATGCAGAGCGCGCAGGTGATGCAGGCCATCTGCTGGCCGTCGCGGATGTCGATGCCGGTCGGGCAGACGTTCACGCAGGCGTTGCAGTCGATGCAGTCGCCGGGGCCGTCATCGACCCGCCCCGCCGGCGCGCCGACCAAAGCCGTGGCGCCGCGCACCTGCATCGGGATCAGCGGCGAGCGGCCGCCGACCTGCGGCCCGGCGGCGCGGGTCGCGGGCATGGTTTCGGGCACGGTTTCGGGCGCGGGCTCGGCGGCAGAGGCGCGGCGGCGCAGGCCCTTGCCGCGCGGCTCGCCGCGCCAGTCGCGGTAGGCCACGGTCAGCGTGCCCTCGTCCATCATCGCGCCCTGGATTCGCGGCCACGGGCACATGTAGATGCAGACCTGCTCGCGCATGAAGCCGCCAAACACGAAGGTCGTCGCAGTCAGCATCGCGATCGAACTCCAGGCGATTGCCGGGGCCTGCAGCGTCGCGAGGTCGCGCGCCAGCGTCGGCGCATCGGCGAAGTAGAACACCCAGGCACCGCCGGTGGCGACCGAGATCGCCAGCCAGAGCGTCCACTTGGTCACCCGCAGCCGCCACTTGCGCGCGCTCCAAGGCGCCTTGTGCAGCCGCAGGCGGGCGTTGCGGTCGCCCTCGACCCAGCGCTCGACCTGCAGAAAAAGGTCGGTCCAGACGGTCTGCGGGCAAAGGTAGCCGCACCAGACCCGGCCCAGCGCGGCGGTGAACAGGAACAGCCCCAGCCCGGCCATGATCAGCAGGCCGGCGACGAAGTAAAACTCGTGCGGCCAGATCTCGACCCAAAAGAAGTAGAACCGCCGATCGGCGAGATCGACCAGCACCGCCTGGTCGGGCAGCGCCGGGCCGCGGTCCCAGCGCAGCCAGGGCACGAGGTAGTAGATCCCCAGCGTCAGCGCCATGATCTGCCACTTCAGCCGCCGGAAGCGGCCCGAGACCCGGCGCGGGAAGATCGGCTCGCGGGCGGCGTAGAGGGAGGTGGTGGTGTCGCTCATGGTCTTCTCTCCGGGGCGCGCGCGTGCGGTCCGCCCGGTCATGCGCCGGCGCGCTCCCGGCGGCCTTGATCGAGATCAAGGCCGCCGTGTCTTTGCGCCGCGCGGGTCAGTTTGCCGCGGGCTCGGCTTGTTGCGGCCCCTGCACGTCGGAGGGCTCGGCGCGGACCGGGACAGGGGTGGCCTCGGGGTCGCCAGCACCGGCGGTCTGCGCCTCCGGCTCCTCGCCGCCGCCGAGCTGGTGGACGTAGGCGGCGAGTGCCCGCACCGAGGGCTCGCCCAGCCGCTCGCCCCAGGGCGGCATAACGCCGAACGGGCCCTCGGCGATCAGCGTCGCGACGCTGTCCGCGTCCGAGCCGTAGAGCCAGATCGCGTCGGTCAGATCCGGCGCGCCAAGGTCGCGGTTGCCGGTGCCGTCCTGGCCGTGACAGGCGGTGCAATAGGTGGCGAAGAGCTCGCCGCCCTCGCCGGCCAGCGGGTCGGTGCCCTCGGGCATCGCTCGGACATGGGCGGCGAGCGTGACGACCTCCTCGCGCTCAAGCATGTCGCCGAAGCCGGGCATCTGGCTGAAGCGCGCCGCGTCGTCCTCATCGTTGCGGATGCCGTGGCGGATGGAATAGGCGATCTCCTCGCGACTGCCGCCCCAGAGCCAGGCGTCGTCGAGCAGGTTCGGGTAGCCCTCGGCCCCCGCTGCGCCCGAGCCGTGGCACTGCGAGCAGTTGTTCCGGAACAGCGAGGCGCCAGCCTGCACGGCGAAACGGTGCAGGTCCCGGTCGTCGGGCAGCGCCGCGAGGTCGGTCTCCACTAGCGCCGCGCGCAGCTCGGCCTGGCGCGCCGCGACCGCGTCGATCTCGGCGGCGACCTCGCCGCGGGCCGACCAGCCGAGCACCCCGGCGGTGGCGCGATCCACCAGCGGCCAGGCCGGGTAGAGGATGCAGTAGATCACCCCCCAAACGATGGTCGCGTAGAAGGTCCAGAGCCACCAGCGCGGCAGCGGGTTGTTATATTCCTCGATCCCGTCCCAGACGTGGCCGGTTGTCTCGGGCTGGCGGGAGGCGTCGGGTTTCTGGCTCATCTCGGCTCTCCGGACGGCTCGCAGGAACAGGTGGCGCAGGACTTGCCGCAGCCGGTGGCGATCAGGGGCGCGGGCTCGGGTCCGGGCGCCGGCCCGGACGCCGGCCTGGCCTCGCGGAAGATCGAAGCCGCGGCGTCGTCGTGGAGCCGCCGGCTCCCGGGCCGGAAGGCCCAGAGGATCACCCCCATGAAGAACAGGAACAGGGCGAGCAGTGCCCAGCTGTCGGCGAACTCGCGCAGGAGCGAATAGGTGTCGGACATGGCCCCCTCTCGTTCAGCGGCTGGCGTCGGCGACGAAGGTCGAGGTGTCGACCAGCGTCCCGAGCATTTGCAGGTAGGCGATCAGCGCATCCATCTCGGTGAGCGCCGGGCGCCCATCGAAGTTGCGCACCTGGGCGCCCGGGTAGCGCTCGGTCAGACCGTCGGCACTTCCTGAGGGATCGGCCTGGCCGCGGAAGTCGGCGGCGGCCTTGGCGATCATTTCGTCGGTGTAGGGCACACCGACGAAGCGGTGGGTGCGCATCAGTTCGTCGACGTGCTCGGCCGAGACGGACGTCCGGGCGAGGTAGTCGTATTTCGGCATGATGCTTTCGGGCACGACGCTCTGCGGGTCCTCGAAGTGGTCGACGTGCCATTCGTCCGAGTAGCGCCCGCCGACCCGCGCCAGGTCCGGTCCGGTGCGTTTCGAGCCCCACTGGAACGGGTGGTCGTACATCGACTCGGCGGCGAGGCTGTAGTGGCCGTAGCGCTCGACCTCGTCGCGCATCGGCCGGATCATCTGAGAGTGGCAGGTGTAGCAGCCCTCGCGCACGTAGATGTCCCGCCCCGTCAGCTCGAGCGGCGAATAGGGGCGCACGCCCTCCACCTCCTCGACGGTGTTCTCGAGCCAGAACAGCGGCGCGATCTCGACGATTCCGCCGATCGTCACGACGAGGAAGGAGAACACCAGCAGCAGCGTGGCATTGCGCTCGATGGCGCCGTGGCGGTCGATCAGACGCTTGCGACGGGGCGCCTCAGAGGCTTCGGGCGCGCGGTCGGAGCCCTGGGTCGTGGTGTCGGTCATCGGGCTCACTCCGCGGGGATGGCGTTGTCGGGGGCGCTCTGGCGGGCCGGCGCGGCGCGCACGGTCATCCACATGTTCCAGGCCATGAGCAGCGCGCCGGCGAGGAAGAAGACGCCGCCGAGAGCACGGACCAGGTACATCGGGAACTTGGCGGCGACGGTGTCGGCGAAGGAGTTCACCAGGAAGCCCTGGTCGTCGACCTCGCGCCACATCAGGCCTTCCATGATCCCGGTGACCCACATCGAGGCGGCGTAGAGAACGATGCCGATGGTCGCGAGCCAGAAGTGCCAGTTGATCGCGGCGACCGAGTACATGCGCTCGCGGCCCCAGAGCTTCGGCGTCAGGAAGTAGAGGCAGCCGAAGGTGATCAGCCCGTTCCAGCCGAGCGCGCCGGAGTGCACGTGGCCGATGGTCCAGTCGGTGTAATGCGACAGCGAGTTGACCGCCCGGATCGACATCATCGGGCCCTCGAAGGTCGACATGCCGTAGAACGCGAGGCTGGCCACGAACATCCGGATGATCGGGTCGGTGCGGATCTTGTCCCAGGCGCCCTCGAGGGTCATCAGCCCGTTGATCATGCCGCCCCAGCTCGGCATCCAGAGGACCACCGAGAACACCATGCCGAGCGTCGAGGCCCAGTCCGGCAGCGCGGTGTAGTGCAGGTGGTGCGGACCGGCCCAGATGTAGAGGAAGATCAGCGCCCAGAAGTGGATGATCGACAGCTTGTAGCTGTAGATCGGCCGCCCGGCCTGCTTCGGCACGAAGTAGTACATCATCCCGAGGAAGCCGGCAGTGAGGAAGAAGCCGACGGCGTTGTGGGCGTACCACCACTGGGTCATGGCGTCCTGCACGCCGGCGAAGACCTGCACCGACTTCGAGCCCCAGATCGACACCGGCACCGACAGGTTGTTGACCACGTGCAGCATCGCGACGGTGATGATGAAGGCGAGGAAGAACCAGTTGGCGACGTAGATGTGCGGCTCGCGGCGCTTCGCCAGCGTGCCGACGAAGACCGCAAGGTAGGCGATCCAGACGATGGTCAGCCAGATGTCCACGTACCACTCGGGCTCGGCGTATTCCTTCGACTGGGTGGCGCCCAGCAGGTAGCCAGTGGCGGCGAGCACGATGAAGAGCTGGTAGCCCCAGAAGACGAACCAGGCGAGGTCGCCGCCCCAGAGCCGTGCCGCCGAGGTGCGCTGCACCACGTAGAACGAAGTCGCCAAGAGCGCGTTGCCGCCGAAGGCGAAAATCACCGCCGAGGTGTGCAGCGGCCGGAGCCGGCCGAAATTGGCGAAGCCCTCGGACCAGTCGAAGTTGAGTGCGGGGAAGGCCAACTGAAAGGCGATGAAGACGCCGACGAGAAAGCCAGTGATCCCCCAGAACGCCGTCGCGACCACGCCTGCGCGCACCGGACCGTCCATGTAGCCCGACGTATCACGCACCCGCGCGGGCTCGCCGTAGCTGCGGATCTCACGCAGGCAGAGGCCGGCGGCTATGATCATGATCAGCCCAGCATGGACCGAGTAGGCGAGGTCGCGACCCCAATCCGCGGCCACCGCCGCGATGAGCGCGACAAGCGCATAGGAAATGATGCGAATGATAGCCATGGCGTCCTCGTTGCCGTTCGGGCGCCTCTCTCCTGGAGACGGTCCTTGCAGGCATCTGAGTGCCACGGGTCCCGAGGGGCGAGCCTTGACATGGATCAAGTGCGTAGACGAAGACGCGCGCAGCCGGGTGCGGCGCGTGGGTCGCAAAACGGCTGTCGCTCCGGCAAAAGGCGATGAGGCGCGGCCCAGCGCACGAAGACGCGCAGGCGCCAAAATTCGGTTGGCTATGGCGCAAGATCTGGGACGGTTAGGAGCTACGTCCGGAGCCCTGCCAGTTAGCTGGGCGGCATCCCGAAGCCGATGCCATCCCGCCACCGCGGCACGAACCGGTGCGGCTGCAATACTACGCTTCGCAGAGGCGGTTAGAACTTGATATGGCGCGCCGAGGGCATGACCTGGCTCGTGCCGCATAGCGGTCGCGGCCGGCCACCGATCGTCGCCGGCACAGCTACGCAGTTCTGCCTGTCGATCAAGGTTTTGTTCAAACTCCCTCTGTGTCAGACCGGTAGCCAGCCGCTTGCAGCAGGCGCGGACCGACTGGTTCGTCCCGAATGCTTCTCAGCTCCACCGTCGGTATAAGACCTCGGCACGCAATTCGTGCACGGCCGCGCCAGCGGGACGCTGGATTTGAACATATACAGCCTCCGCATAACAGTTCGTGCGACGGTGAGTTGTCGGCATTTGAGTACTTGGCGCAGGGTTTCCGCCAGAGGCGACGAGTTCATCTGGCCATGTCCCCCGCCTGGGCGGCCCTTTGCCGACGTTCGCCAAGCAGGTTTTCGCAGGGGCGTAGCCGCCAGAAGCGGCTTTTGCGGCCTCGTGCAGCATTAGACGGCAGGCGGGCGTGGGCGGTGCGGATTTTCCTGCCGTTCGCTGCGAACGTTCAAATTGTGCTGCGTCTGCTCAGGCCTCCGGAAAGGGCGGATTGTGTTGAAGAAGTCGGTCGAGGACGACCGTTTTGCCAGCCCAAACGTCGGCGCGCCGCCGTTCCGTTCGGGCAACTGCCCGTCTGTCCGCCTCAATACGGCTATTCGGCCGCTC